>JAATGG010000019.1 GCA_015654835.1 Terriglobales bacterium | reverse complement strand
GATGATGCTCCAGAACCTTCGGCCGCACAAGAACTTACCGGGGAACTTCCTTCCGGGAAAAGTCCTTCTCAAAAAGAGCCACCCGCACTCAACCATACCTGCGATGCGCCAGAGTTAACCGTAGATTCACCAAAACAGGTCAATTTTGCTCAGGAAACCGCGCCTTTGCCGCAACCTTCCGGTACGGACGGGGTTGGACAAGATATGGCGACCTCGGTGCTGGACAATACGGCCCTGGGAGCAGGAACGGCTACGAGGCTGAACCCCGGTGCGAGCTCCGGTTCCGCAGAAGGTGCGGAACAGCAATCAACCGGTGCCTGGAGCGCGCGGCAGGCTGCGGCCAACAGCATGGATGATACCGGCGACGCAGCTATTATGCTGCGCGTAGCGGCGGGCGATGAAGCGGGTTTTAATTATCTGGTGGAAAAATACCACCGGGCCATGATTCACTTTCTTTTCCGGATGGTGCGTAATCAGGCGGTCGCCGAAGAGTTGGCGCAAGAGGTGTTCTTGCGCGTTTACCGCTCCCGGGCCAGCTATCGGGCCGAGGCAAAATTCACCACCTGGCTCTATCGGATTGCAACCAACCTGGCGGTGAATCATGCGCGGGATACCAAGCATGAACGGGCGGTGCAGAATGTGTATCTGGATGCGCAGGACGAGGAAACGGGCACGACTCCCGACGTTGCCGACGATGAACTGAGCGTGGAGCAGCGCATGTTGCGGGATGAACGGATGGCGTCCATTCGCAAGCATGTCATGGCATTACCGGAGCGTCAGCGCATGGCGGTGCTGATGCATAAGTACCAGGGGATGGACTACCGGCAGATCGGAGAGGTGCTGAAGCTGAGCGAGTCGGCGACCAAGTCGCTGCTTTTTCGCGCCTATCAGACGCTGCGGGACAAGTTGAAGGAATTTGTGTAAGGGGTAAAAGCCGGATGACACCGGCAGGGATGGGGTGGTAACGATGGAATCGACCAAGAACAATTGCGCTGGAATGGATACGAGGCTGGCGGACCTGCTCCTCGATTCGGAGCCGTTCGAGGAACGGCCGGCGCTTGCCGAGGTTCGAACTCACGTTGAAGGGTGCGACCGTTGCAGCCGCGAACTGGCGGAGCTGCGGGAGACCATGGCTCTGCTGGACGCCTGGGAGAGCCCGGAGCCGAGCCCCTATTTTATGACCCGGCTCAATGCGCGGCTGCGAGAAGAGCGGGAAGCCGCGCCGGCCGGGTGGCTGGAGCGGTTGCGTGCCAGGTTTGCCTTTGGCTCGCAGGCACACGTTCGACCCCTGACGGCGATGGCGCTGACGATCATGCTGCTGCTGGGAGGGGGAACCTATCTGGGCATCACCAACTGGGAACAGCCGGCTGCCTTGCCCACGCAAACTGCCGTGGTGCAAGACCTGCAGACGCTCGATAATAATGCGCAACTGTTGGATCAGCTAGAGGCGCTTTCCGACAACGGAAACGGCGATTAGGGTGTTTTCGATTTACTTAGGCACATCTCTGGCCTCGTGCAGAGTGGCAATTTCTTGAGGAAATAGCCACTCCGCATTTTATAGAAGAACAGGTTCGAAGGCGCTGTAGACCGGGCTGGACTGCTGAAGATTTGAACTACCTGAACGCGGGGGCAAGAAGGACACCGACAATGACCGGGGCGACCAATGCGGGAAAGGTGTGCCGTGCGGCGATGGCTGCGCTTGTGCTCACTGCCGGTTTGCCGTCGGCGTGGGCCTGGGGCCAGCACAGCGGCGGCGGAACGCAGGGGACGCCGCATATGCCGGGGGCCCGGCCGCAGTTTGGCCGGTCCCTGCCGCCCCCCCGTCCGCAGGGGCCTGCCTGGGCGCAGCATGGCGGGCAGCAGCCACATGGGGGCATGCAGGGGCCGGGATATCGGGGAGCGTATCCGGGTGCGTATTCAGGCACGTACCAAGGCGCGTATCCGGGGGCCATCCGTCCTGGCTTCTCTCGTCCCACCTACCCGGGCGCGGCGCCAGCCGGACACTTGGGGGCCTGGCTCAATGAGCACCGCGGCGTTCCTCCACAGGATCAAGAGCGGATGTTGCGCAGCGATCCTAATTTTGGCCGGCTGCCTTTTCCCGAGCAGCAGCGGCTGGTCGACAGGCTCCATCAGGTCAACCAGATGCCCGAGGAACAGAGGCAGCGCTGGCTGGCCCGCAACGAGTTGATCGAGCACCTGTCGCCTCAGGACCGTATGAGCGTGACTCTGTCGGCGCGCCGCTGGCACATGCTTCCGCCCGACCGTCAGGCGCTCATGAAACACACCTTCCAAGACCTGCGTTCGGTTCCACCGGACCAGCGCCAGACGGTGCTGAATTCCAGCCAATATCAGGGCGTTTTCAGCCCCGATGAGCGCGGCATCCTGTCCGATTTGCTCCGTGTCGAGCCTTACGAACCGCCCCGGTAGAGTTGTAGAACCGAGGGATGAGGAACAAAAATATGGCAGCGAAGGAGCCCATCGCTGCCCAGATTGCTGACAAACCTCAAGGGAGAGGAAAGCAGTCCCTCAGGGGCTAAAGCCCTATTCATTCTGCCGGGCTTTTATGTACGGGCTCAAGCCCGTACCCTTCGACAGGCGCACATTTCTTCGCAAAACAATGTCTTTTATCAGTCTGGGCAGCGAAGGAGCAGCCCTCCGCTGCCGTATTTTTGCTTCCGCCCTGGTATTTGCGGCTTCCGGTACGAAGCCGGTTACCGCGTCAGGTCCAACGCGGCATGGAGGCGGATGTCCCGCGAAGAAGCTCCCACCTGGATTTCGAACTGCCCCGGCTCGGCCACCCATCCGGAACTTGCCGGGCTCCAATAGGAAAGCGCCGCGCGGTCCAGCGTGAAGCGCACCGTCTTGCTCTCTCCCGGTTCCAACTCGACGCGTTGAAAGCCTTTCAACTCATGGGCCGGCCGGTCGATTTTGGAGTGGCCGTCATGCACGTAAAGCTGCACGATCTCGGCTCCCGCCCGGGCGCCCGTGTTGCGTACCTTCAAGCTCACCTCGACCGGATCGGCGCCGCTTGCTTTTTCCGGAGTCACTTTCAGGTTGCTATAGTCGAACGTCGTGTAGCTCAGGCCAAAGCCGAAGGGGAACTGCGGCTCCACATTTCTGGTGTCGAAGTAGCGATAGCCAACATAGATGCCCTCGGCGTAATCCACTTTCAGGTTCTCGCCGGGATAGTGCCGATAAGCGGGCGAATCCTCCCATTTTTTGGGGAATGAAACCGGCAGCTTGCCCGACGGATTTGCGTCGCCGAACAGAACCGAAGCCAGCGCGTGGCCACCCTCCTGGCCGCCATACCAAAGCTCGACGAGCGCCGGGGTCTGCGCGATCCACTTGCTCATGGTGACCGGGTTGCCGGTATTCAAAACCACAACGGTGTGGGGATTTACCTTCTCGACTGCCGCAATCAGTTCGTCCTGGCCGGCGGGCAGGTTCATCGTTTTGACGTCGAAGCCCTCGCCTTCCAGCTTGGAATAGCGGCCGACCACGACCACGGCGACGTCGGCATGAGCCGCGGCCTCGGTGGCATCTTGGAGTGCCTTGGCGCGCGCCTCGGGCGTGTCTTGTGCGGGGTCCTCGCCCTCCATGCCGACGCCCAGGGCATAGCTCACTTGAATGCCGCTTCCGGCCCGCTGGCGAATGCCGTCAAGAGGGGCGATGGCGTATTTGGGGCGCACCAGCGAACTGCCTCCGCCGCCGGTGCGCGCCACGGCCGCATTGGGTCCGATCACGGCGATGGAATGAATTTTGGCTGCGTCCAGCGGCAGAAGGGAAGCCGCATTTTTCAGCAGCGCATTTTTCAACAGAACAATGCTCTCGGTGGCGCCCTGCCGGGCCACTGCCTGCTGCGCCGGAGTATCCACCTCGCCGGTTGCCGTATGCGGATGGTCGAAGAGGCCGCTGACGAAAATCACGCGCAGTATCCGGCCCACATTGTCATCGATTGTGGACTCTTTGATGTTCCCCGCCTTCACTTCGGCGAGCACCTTCTCCGGAACCAGCCAGCCGTCGCTATTGCCGGCGGCCTGGGTGGAGGGGCGTTCCAGCCACGGCTTCATCGGCGGGCCACCCGGCATCTCCAGGTCCATCCCGGCGTTCACGGTCGGCGCCGTCGAGTAGGTGCTGCCCCAGTCCGAAATCACAAAGCCCTTGAAGCCGAATTCCTTTTGCAGCACGCCGCGCAGCAGAGGCATGTTTTCCCCGCAGTGCACGCCGTTGACCTTGTTGTAGGCTGACATCACCGTCCACACGTCAGCCTCTTGCACCGCGGCTTTGAAGGCGGGCAGATAGATCTCGTGCAGCGTGCGCTCGTCCACATGGGCGTCGATGCGGTGGCGCTCGAACTCCTCGTTATTCGCGGCAAAGTGCTTGACCGAGGGAATTACGCCCTCGGCCTGCACGCCATGAATGTAAGCCACGCCCATGCGCCCGGAGAGGTAGGGGTCCTCGCCGTAGCCCTCGAAGTTGCGCCCCCACAAAGGCACGCGGTTGATGTTGACTGTGGGCCCCAGGATCATGTCCCGGCCGAGCGCCTTCACCTCTTGCCCGATCGCCTGCCCCTCGCGCTGCACCAGGTCCGTATCCCACGTAGCTGCCATCGCCACGCCCGCCGGGAAGCTGGTTGTCAGCACCTTCATCGGCGAGTTGGCCGAGCTGGTCACCGCCGAGGAGCCCGCCCAGGAACGGATGCCCATCGGCCCATCGGCCATCTTGATCGCGGGAATTCCCAGCCGCTCGATGGGCATCGATTCCATCCAGCCGGAACCGGCCAGCATCGACGCTTTCTCCTCGAGCGTCATGCGGCTCAGCAGGTCTGCGATGCGTTGCTCGACCGGCAAACTGGCATTTTTATAGGGCGCATCGGGTGGAACGGGCTTTTGAGCTTGGAGTGCAGTGCAAGCCGGAAGGGCAGCGGCGAGTAAACCTGCGAGAAACAGAGTTGAAGCACGGCGCATGGGTGGGACTCCTGAAGCGGGTTACGCCCGCGGGAAATTCGCAGCCATGGTAGCGGATGACGGCAATCTTTAACAAATCGTTTGAGCGGCGATTTTATCTGCACTCCGAGAGCGACTCCCGGCGTGCGGGTATGGCTCCACATATCGTAGCCAGCCACTCAAAGTGGAAACCCCACCGAAATGGCATAAGCTACAATCATCAGTGGGCCCAGGCCCATCTTGATTGCGCATTAGGCGCAAGTAGAGTAAGGAGCTGCAACATTATGGCGATTCCCGCCACTCAAATGCGTCCGGGCATGATTATCAAGCACAATGAACAACTGCACCTGGTTTTCAAGGTTGAGCACCGCACGCCCGGCAACCTGCGTGCCTTCATCCAGGCCAAGCTGCGTAACCTCAAGTCCGGGGCTATGTTCGAGCACCGTTTCCGATCCGCCGACGCGATTGAGCGTGTGGTCGTGGACGAAGTGGCGATGGACTTTCTGTATGCCGACGGCGACGACTACTACTTCATGAATCCAGAGGATTATGAGCAGATCGTGGTCAAGGGCTCGACGCTCGGCGATGCGGTCGAATACCTCACGCCCAACCTGCAGATCAAGGTCAGCTACCACGATGGACAAGCCGTGGGCATCGAGTTGCCGGCGAGCGTCGAACTGACGGTTGTGGAGACCGAGCCGGGGCTCAAGTCGGCCACCGCCTCCAGCGTCACCAAGCCCGCCAAGACCGAAACCGGCCTGGTGGTGCAGGTGCCGGCCTTCATCAACGAAGGCGAGAAGATCCGGGTCGATACCAGCGAAGGCGCCTACCTGAGCCGCGCATAAAAAGTGAATGAGGTTCTCGGCACGCCATGAACCGAATCAACTTTCAAGAACTCGCTGAACTCCGTCTCCGGGAATCCAAGACATTGCTCGCTGCCGGATTCCCGGAGGGTGCATACTATCTGGCAGGATATGTCATCGAATGCGCGTTGAAAGCGTGCATCGCAAAGCGAACGCGAGAGCATGACTTTCCTGAGAAGAAGCTCGTGAACGACAGTCACACGCACAATCTCAAGGATCTGTTGAGAGTGGCTGAATTGAATATCGAGCTCGACACGGCCATGCAGATTGTGCCTTCGATGAAAGCGAATTGGACCATCATTCTGAATTGGTCCGAATCAAGCCGATACGAAAAGAGCATATCCGGACAGGAAGCGGCAGAGCTTCTGCATGCGATCGACCATCCGTCAGGAGGACTACTTCAGTGGATTCAACTGCACTGGTAAGCTTCGATATCGAAAACGGAAGAGAAGTCATCAATGCGCTCGATAAGGCCGGTAAATCTCCCAATGTTGCGCTTTGGGCCAAGCTGCCTGACTACGAAGATTGGCGGCTTGTGATTGCTTCTGAGCGTCTCGACCAGTCCTCGTCGTTTTCCGGTTATATGGACATCAATGCGGCCATGGATAAGGCCGGAATCCCGAGCCACCGACAGCCCACAATCTACTTGCGGCCCATGGGCAATCCCTTGATTGACGCGCTGCGCCGGGCTTTTGGATCCACGGCGGATATCTACGGGATGCGCCTTGGCGGCCAAAAATTTGGAGACAAGTATCTGGAAGATGCGTTCGTCTATCGCATTCGATGAAAAGCTAAGCGAGTTGTTCCGGTTGATGGTCCTTGCCTTTGCAACCAGCCGGGCTTGCCAATGAAAAACCACCGCTGGTTGGCGGTGGTTTTTCATTGGTAAGCAGCGGCATCGATGGCCGCTGCAGTTTTAAAGATTGACTTCCGGCAGTTTCACCAGTTTTGCCTCAAGCAGCGCTTCGATGGTTTGCAGCGCCTCCAGCACCTTGTCGGAAACCGGCGCGTCGACTTGCACAACGGCCAGGGCCTTTCCCGGCTTGACGCCGGAGCGGTCGCGGCCCAGGGCGAAGTTGGCGATGTTGACGCCCTGCTCGCCGAGGATGGACCCGATCTGGCCGATGACGCCCGGTACGTCCAGGTTGCGGCACACCAGCAGATTTCCTTCGAGCGGCGTCTCGATGTCGATGCCATCGAAGGCCAGCAAGCGTGGCTGCTCGCCATGAATTACGGTGGCGCTGGCATGGCTCTTGCCGCCGGCCACATGCAGTTCGATGGTCAGCACGGTGGCTGCTCCACCACGATGGCTTTCCTGCTTCTCCTCGTGCACGCGGATGCCGCGCTCTTCGGCGACTGCCGAAGCGTTGATCCGGTTCACATTTTCAGAGCCCTGCAACAGGCCCTCGATGGCTGCGTTGCGCACCAGATCGATTTTGGCTTCGGCCAGAATGCCGCCATAGATGATGTGAATGGCCTCGATGCCGCCCTTGCCCGCCTGTGCCAGGAACGATCCCAACCGGCCTGCGAGGTCGATGTAGGGCGCCAGTTGCACATATTCCTCATGGCTCAGCGAGGGCAGGTTGACTGCGTTCTGCACTACGCCCAGCTTGAGATAATCGCGTACCTGCCGCGCAATCTGGATGCCTACTGCCTCCTGCGCTTCGGCCGTCGAACCGGCGATGTGCGGGGTCAGAATCACGTTGTCCATTTCGCCGTAGGGGGTATTCTTCGCCGGCTCTACCGCGAACACATCGAGCGCCGCCCCGGCCACCTGACCGCTCTTGAGCGCCTCGACCAATGCGGCGTCTTCAATCAGCTCGCCGCGCGCGCAGTTGATGATGCGGATGCCCTTCCTGGTCTTCGTCAGCGTCTTGGCGTTGATTACGCCGGTCGTCTGCGGCGTTAATCCCACGTGCAGCGTCAGGTAGTCCGAGCCGGCAATCAGCTCGTCCAGCGACACCAGCTTGATGCCGTTTTCGCGTGCCACGGCCGCCGACACAAATGGATCGCTGCCGATAATTTCCAGGCCGAAGCCCTTGGCGCGTTTGGCGACTTCAAGCCCGATCCGGCCCAGTCCCAGGATGCCCAGCGTCTTGCCGCGCAGCTCCGACCCTTGCAGGCTCTTCTTCTCCCACTTGCCGGCGTGCATGGTGACATTGGCGACCGTCAATTTGCGGGCCAGCGCCAGCATCAGTCCAATGGTCAACTCGGCCACGGCAATCGCGTTGGCACCCGGCGTATTCATCACTACAATGCCGCGCCGCGTGGCTGCATCGGCGTCGATGTTGTCCACGCCCACACCCGCACGGCCAATGACGCGCAGCTTGGGCGCGTGTTCCATCAGGGCGTCGTCTGCCTGCACTGCGCTGCGAACCACCAGCGCGTCGGCATCCACCAGGGCCGCGGGCAAGCCGTTGGGCAACTGGTCGTGCGTCAATACTTCCCATCCCGGCTCGGCTGCGAATACGGCTAGCGTTGCGGGTGAAACCTTCTCTGCCAAAACGATCTTCATTGCCTCTCCCTCGCTTTTTTGCGCGGTCTCATACTCGTCAAAGCGGATGTTGTGCTTCTCGCACAGCAGATCGAACATGCGCACGACTGCTGCGTGCGGCTTGCCTTCGCCCCGCTCGTACTTGGTCAGCGAGTTGGGATGCACACCCAGCCGCTCGGCCATTTCATATTGATAGAGATCAAGCTGCCGACGCGCGATAACCAGCTTTTCTCCAAAACTGAGTTCAGCCATAAAATACAGCTCCTAGCTTTAGCCTTTTAGCTTCTAGTTAGAGGCTAAAGGTCAGAAGGCAATTCCTGAAAATCTTGCTCGCAAGCTACCGTGCCGTAAGCTGTCTTTCGCCTGTGTCCACGGGCGAGCAAAGGCATCGCTTGCCCGGGGACAATCTCGTATCTAGAGGTTGGCCGCCGCGGCCTTGGCATAAACCTCTTGCGCCGCGGCAACCGCCTGCCCGTACTTCACAGGCAGCTTCAGCGTGTCCTTGGCGATATGTTCCATCGCGCCGAGAAACGCCACGGTGTCGAGATAGTCGAAGAAGCCCAGATGCGCCACGCGGAAGATCTTGCCCTGCATGGTGCCCTGTCCGTTGGCCGTGACCAGGCTGAACTTGGTCTTGAGCGCCTTGACCACGTCGCCCGAGTTCAGGCCTTCGGGCACAGCCACCGCGGTTGCAGCCGCCGAGGGCGAGGTGGGCGCAAACAGCGTGAAGCCGAGAGCCACCAGTCCGGCGCGGGTTGCCGCCGCATTCACCTGTGCGTTGTTGATCAGGGCAATGCGGCCCTTTTCGAGATCGCCGCCAGCCTGCCCGGCAATGTAGTCGAGCGATGCGCCCAGGCCGGCAATCAGGGCAACAGCCGGCGTATACGCGCTTTCGCCCTTGGTGGCGTTCTTGCGCTCTTTGCGCAGGTCGAAATAGTAGCGCGGATTCTTGGACTGCTCCATCGCCGCCCAGGCTTTCTCGCTCACGCTCAGGTAGGCAAGGCCCGGAGGAATCATCACAGCCTTCTGCGAGCCGCCGATCAGAATGTCGATGCCCCAGCCGTCCACGTCGAAGTGGGTCGTGCCCAGGCCGGTAATGCCATCCACCACCAGCAACGCCGCGCTGTTGGCTTCCTTGATCAGCTTGGCCACTGCCTGCACGTCGTGGTTTACCGCCGTCGAGGTTTCCGAGGCCTGCATGTAGATGGCCCTGGTGTCCGGCTTGAGAGCCGCCTTGATCTGGGCCAACTCGAAGGTCTGCCCATAGGGGGCTTCCACTACGTCCACCTGGCAGCCGAACGCCTTGGTCAGGTCGGCCCAGCGCTCGCCAAACTTGCCGGCGGAGAGCACCAGCACGCGGTCGCCTGGGGAAGTGAGATTCGAGACCGACGCCTCCATCGCGCCCGTGCCCGAGCAGGAGAGCAGCAGCACGTCGTTCCTGGTGCCCACAAAAACCTTCAACTGCGCCAGAACTTTCAGGAACAGGGCGCGGAACTCCGGAGTGCGGTGGTGAATGTCCGCCGCCGCCATGGCGAACTGGGCGGCTGGCAACAGGGGGGTCGGACCGGGTGTGAACAAGCGCGTTTTGTGAATCATGTGTCTCCTCGTTTTGGACCGGCCTCGGCGGGATAGAACCAAATCGCCATCGCCGGATCAACGATCACAGAATACACATTATTGTGGTTTTTGTGAATTAATTTCCATGTCAGATTGACTCGGTTGATCAATCACACCGATTTCGACCTCAAAAAGAAAGGGGCTCCTTCTCCAGGGAACGGAGGGGAGCCTTGTTTGTGTCTGTCGCTTGCTGTTGCAGAAGAACTGAGGAAGAGAAAAGGGAAGTGAGTCAGAGATGGATGTTACGAAGGCTGCAAGTCTCTCAATCTGCAGCCTTCGCCGAGAAAGCTACTCGCGTGTGGGCGCGGGCACTTCCATTTTAGCGATGACCGCCGCCGCCCCCATGAAATCCGCCACCGCCGCCTGCGCCTCCATGGAAGCCGCCGCCACCGCCGGCATATCCGCCGCCGTGGCCATAATAACCACCGTGGCCGTAGCCGCCATGGCCATAGTAGCCGTGCCCATAGTATCCACGGCCATAGAAGCCGTAGTAGCCGCCCCATCCGAAGGGATAGAAGCCGAAGCCAAACGGGCTCCAGTAGGGTCCGGCGCCGATGAACGTGTAATCCCAGCCATACGGGTCCCAGTACCAGCCGGGATTGTAGCCGCCGTAGCCATACTCGCCGGCAATCTGGTTATTCGCCTCGGCCAGATACTGGGAGCGCAGGCTGCTCCAGTTGTAGAGCTCGTCCTGTCCCGCGCGGGCGTCAAAGTCGGCTGGCTTGACCTTGGCTCCGGGCTGCTGGTTGGCAAGCCCGACAAGCGCCAGCTCATGATGGTTTTTGATGGTCGCTGTTTTGGTTTCGCCTACCTCAACCTCGGCCTTGCCCTGGAATACCCGGGCGGTCGGCGTGTTGGCGTTGAACTCGTAGTAGCCCGTCTTCTCCAGGCGGGTCGCCACCCCTGCATCCACGATCTGGATGTTGTTCTGGTCGTGGATTTCGTCCACCTCGACGCTGGCGCGGCCACTCACAAGCTCCACCTGCGTCAAGGTCAGCTCGGGCGAGATCATCTTGATCGAACTATTGCTATCCAGCCGCAAAAACACGCCGGGAGTCAAAAGAATCTCCACTTTACCGGCCGCAGTCGACAACACTTGCCCGGCATCGAGGTCGATGGTCCCCACGTCTTGCGCATTGAGAGGTCTTCCCTCAAGGAAGGCAGCACCTTCCACGTAATTTACCGAGCCTGGACGCCCTGGATTGGCGCCGAATGCCGGTGCACCTAGAATTCCAAGGCCAAGCAACGCAATTGTGATCGATCTCCAGCTCATCGATTTATACCTCGCTTGTGTAGATGGGAATGCCAAAAAAAAGTTGCGGTCGGGAGTGCGTGGAATCAAGACGAATTGGCCGGAATCGGCACAAAATAAAAAGAACCCTAACCGAAAGCCCGCGAATGACTTAGAGTGAACGCGAAGCTCCTGTCCCGGGCTCCGGGCAGCGCCCAAACCGGCCGCCGGATTGGACCCTATACCCGGTATCGGATTCGGTCTCGGGCTTGATCCCAGACTCGATCCCGGACTCGATCGAGGAGACGTTTTCTGCGAGGCGCATTCCGTCCGTGGAGGGTCGGCACTTGTTGTCGCGCTCCCGGCAAACGCGCTTTCCTGCGGGTGGCGCGAGGCACGGACCGTCAAAGCGATAAACTGGAAGGGTTTGCCGGGTGCCGTCTGAAGGCGTCTCCGGGTGTCTCGTTCTTTGAGCCCTGGGGTGCGCGCAAGCACGGATCACGCCGGCTCAGTGATGGAAAGAAGGAACCCATGATCGACCCAGGAGCACTCGCAGCTCTCATCAGCAAGCAGATCGTCACCTCCATGAAGGCTCATGACGCGGAGCGCACCGGCACATTGCGCCTCATCAAGACCTCGCTCATGAACAAGGCTATTGAAAAGCGCGCCACTCTCACCCCGGACGAGTCCGAGCAGGTGCTGGCCACCATGATCAAGCAGCGCCGCGACTCCATTGAGCAGTTCACCAAGGGCAACCGCCCTGAACTGGCTGCCAAAGAGGCCGGCGAGATTGTGGTCATTGAGGAGTTCCTGCCCAAGGCGCTCGATGAAGCGGGCCTCCACACCCTGGTTGCCGAAGCTGTTGCCGAACTGACCGCAACCACGGGCAGCAAGCCCACTCCCAAGGAGATGGGCACGGTCATCAAGGCGATCCAGGCCAAAATCCACGCTGCCGGTCTTCGCGCCGAGGGCCGGCTCGTCAGCGAGGCCGTCAAAGCGGCACTCGCCAGCTAGCGCCTTTTCGATTCTCGTATCTGGCTGCAGACAGGGCCTGGTGTCGGGTCCTGTCTCAGGTCTTGTATTTGGGCACGGCTCCTGCCATGCGGCCAGAACAATCGATCGCCGCATCGGGTCCGCGGCGGCGTTCTGCTCCCTCTGCCTCGGCCGCTTCCTGAAAAATCCAGGCCACGTACTCATGTGCGCGGCCTCCTCGTCTAACCGAGTGACGGACTTTCTTTGGCAGGCACGGTCGCCAAGGCATCCGTTGGAGTCATACCGCGGCCGAACGAGTGCCGACGGGTTCCCCCAAGGAGTATCGATTGATGCGAAACAGACTACTTACCCTCGCACTCGCCAGCCTGCTCACGGCAGGTGTCGCCATGGCCCAGGACAACACCGCTTCGCCGCAGGATTCCGGCCAGGGCGCCGGGCAAGGTCAGCGCGGCCACGGCATGATGAGGCCGATGGATCCTGATCAGGAATTGCAGCACCTGACCCGGCAACTGGACCTGACCACCGATCAGCAGGCCCAGATCAAGCCGCTGCTGGTCGATCATCAGCAAAAACTCCAGGCGCTCTTCCAGGATCAATCGCTCTCGCGCGATGATCGCCGCGCCAAGGCCAGAGCCATCGGCGAAGAAATGCATACCAAGATGGGAGCGATTCTTACCGATGAACAGAAGCAGAAACTCGAAGCCATGATGCAGCGCATGCACCATGGCGGCGGCGACAACGGCGCGCCTCCGCCGGCCTCGTCCCAGCCGCAATTGTAAGAAGGGAATCGGTCTAATCGGCTTATAACTTATATCTATTTATATGAGTGATCCTCCAGGCTTCGTACCGAGGCCTGGAGGATATTTTTTTGTTAGAAAGCGATTTGCAACGAGGTAGAGATAATCCTCGGCGGTCCGATGTGCGCCGTATTGCTGCTCGCATTCGTACCGGTGATATCTCCGGGACCGATGGTGCTGTAGTAGCGGATGTTGCCGAGGTTGTCGGTGGTAAAGCGCAGGGTCGTCATCTTCGAGAGCACCTGGTGCGCATAGCGGAACCCGAAGTCGAAGGTGTTGTAACCCCTGGTGTAATTCACGTTCTCGTCGTCTTGCGGACGCCGCCCCACGAACTGCCAGTCGCCGGTCAGAGTGAGGTTCGCCACGCCCGGCACGATGAATTCGCTATAGAGACCTGACTTATAAGAAGGTGTGCCCACAAAGCGCTGGCCATTGGTGGCGGCAATGCCGGTGTCGTTCAGCCGTGCGTTCAGCGCGGCAAATCCACCATCGATCAGCAGCCGGTGGAAGAGCGTTCCCTGGGCGGAGACTTCCGCGCCAAAGTTGACCTGCTGGCCGGTAATCAAAAACACGTTCTGTGCGTTGGCGTTGGCGAAGGGCCGCTGGATGCGAAACAGCGCGGCGGTCAGGTTGATGGCCTGGGTCTCGGTCTTCATGCCCAGTTCCCACTCGTTGCTGCGATAGGGGGCCAAGGCCTGGTTGGCATTGACGGCGTTGCCGGGTGCGACATCGCCCTGTTGCAGGCTGCTGGCGAAGGTGGCATAAATCGTCATCGCTTCCTCGGGCTTATACATCACACTCGCCGAGGGGCTGATGCCGTTCTTGTTCGATCCACTGGTGCGTGCGGTGGCTGTGTTGTTATCCACGCCGATCCAGTCCTGGCTGCCCGCGAGCCGCACCATGAACTTCTTCGGAAACGTAATCAGGTCGCCGATGCTGAAGCCCTGCTGGTGAACGATCGAGGCCTGATAGTAGTTCCTGTTGCTGGGCAGAACCGCCGGCGGCGCAAATACGCGAGGGTTGTTGATGTTCGCCGTGCCCAGCAATACGCTGGCCGCGGAGGGCGAGGTATAGCCGTACTGGGTGAACTTGTAACCCTGGCTGCCGATCACCACGTCCTGCTGCAGTCCCCACTTATGGATGCTGCCGGTGATATACCCCAGGTCGCTCTCGGTGCCGAAACGTGGCGCAAAGCCGGTAGCCAGCGAGGTGCTGTAGTCGCCCGCACTGTCGGTCAGGTTATTGACCGGCGTGTCGATGAAGCGGTCGAGCCGCTGCCCCAGGCCGCCGGCCATCATGTGCCAGTTGGGCGTGAGTTCATAGTGGATGCGGGCGCTGGTGCTTTGCGTCGTCAGGTTCACGCCGGCAAAGGGCTGTCCATAGCCCACGCGTGTCGGGTCGGGTGCGTTCGGCAACAGCAGGGTATGCGCCGGGTGGTCCACCGTGTCGGCCTTGTTGGGGCCATAGGTGAACCAGCCCGGATAACCGCGCTGCACAATGTCGTAGGCGCTATAGTGGGCATCGATCGAGGTCTTGGGACTGGTGCGCACATCGAAGGCAAACTCCGCCAGCCGGCGCCTCATGCGGGCGTCGTCCACAAAGGCGCCGCCGTCACCATACAGCAGGTTGCTGCGATAGCCGAAACGCTTGCTCGCGCCCAGACGCCCGCCGGTATCCAGATAGGCTGTTCCAATGGTGTCGCTATCCTGTTCGAGATAGAGATTGGTGGTGTGCTCGTCGGTGGGCCGCTTCAGCGTGAAATCGAATATGCCCGAAGGGTTCTGCGGTCCATAGAACGAAGCCGCCAGCCCGTTTTCAACCAGCATGGTCTGGTATTGCTCCATGGCATTGGCGCTGGTGATCGCCATCGCCATGCCGTCCATGCGCGTGTTTTCTACGATGCTGCCCTGAATGCCGCGTGTGGAGGGGCGAAGGATCTCCGGCCCCTGCTGCTCGTTGAACGAAACCAGCGGCAGATATTTGATGGAGTCGCGCAAGCTCTTCGCCTGCGTATTCATGACCTGATCGGCCGGCAAGATCGTGATCATGGTGGGCTGGTTCACAATCGGCGCGGTGCCCAACATACCCGGCTGCACATGATCCACGTAGTAGCCGGTCTGGGGTGTTCCCGTGATCGCTCCGTTCACCGTGACACTGCTGTTGCTGTCGATCCCGGTAAAGATCAAATCCCGCGTAACGGTTCCCTGCGCCGTAACCGTCACGCTGACTGAAACGGGCGTGAATCCGCTCTTTTGCGCCGACAGATGATAGGTGCCGGCGGGAACGGAGGCGAACCCATACGCGCCGCTTCCGTCGGTGGCCGTTGTGAGATGAATGGTGGCATTGTCCAGCGTCACCTGCGCCTGCACCACCAGCGACTGGGAAGGATCTTTCACCGCACCGCTTACCTGTCCGGACTGGGCATGAGCCTGCATGGCGCCGAGTACAAAAAGACAGATTGCAAGACAGCGAAAGGTAAGACGATGAACGCACGAACGCAATAATGGGACTGACATTCTTTCTCCTCAACTGATCGATGGAATAGGGGGAATGGGCCGGATGCAGGGCATAACCCTGCTGAGCGCCAGAACTCTCTGGTGCGCCGCCCGAAAAAAATTAAGAACGAACGAGAGTGAACGAATCGGGAAATAGCGCCCATAAAATGCAGGCGCAACACTCTCTACTGGATAGATGACGAATCGAATCGTATCGATTCATATCAAGTCGTTTAATCCTGACGATTCAACGTTTGAGTTGACGCTATCCGCATCAAAAGGCTCAAACGCAAGACGGCTCCGAATGGGGTCGGAGCCGTCTGGAACCGAACGATTCTAGAGAAGGTGTCGGATTGCTTTCAGTCGGGTGAAAACTGGCTCAGAACAGTCCCAGGTCACCCTCGGGCAACGGAGCGTGCTTGAGCAGGCCCAACTCACCGGCCAGGCGCTCCAGCCTGGCGCGGGTAGCTGCCGAGGGAGGCACCAGCGGCAGGCGTACCGCGTCGGAACAGCGGCCCATCAGGCTCAACACCGTCTTCACCGGGCCGGGGTTCGATTCCCAGAAGTTGGCCTCGAACAGACGCCGATATTTGCGCTCAATGGCGCGGGCCTGGGTCCAGTCGTTCAGCAGCGCCGCGCGCACCATGCGGCCCGTCTCGGCCGGAGCTTCGTTGGCTGCCACGCTGATCAGCCCATGAGCCCCAATGCCGATGGAGGCCAGCGCGAGGCTGTCGTCTCCCGAGAAAATCTTGAAGCCTTGGGGCAGGGAATGGACCAGTTCCGCGATCTGTGGGAGCTTGCCGCTGGCCTCTTTAACGGCCTGGATGTTGGGAGCCACCTCGGCCAACCGGGCCACCGTTTCCGGCTCCAGATTCGCCGCCGTCCGCCCCGGCACGTTATAGAGCACCACCGGCAGCGGGTCCACGGCCTTGGCGAGAGCCAGAAAATGCTGAAACTGTCCTTCCTGGGTCGGCTTGTTGTAGTAGGGATTCGCTGAAAGCACGGCACTTATGCCCTGCACCTGGCGCAACAATCCGGCCAGCCGCAGCAGCGTCCGCGTGGAGTTGTGCGTGCACCCGGCCCACACCGGCACCCGGCCTGCCGCCGTCTCGACGACTAGACGAACCGTCCGCAGCCATTCCTCTTCATCCAGAGTGGCCGCTTCGCCTGAAGACCCACAAGCGACCAGAAAGTCGATTCCCGACTCAATTTGCCAATTGACCAGCCCGCGCAGCCCTTCTTCATCCACCGAGCCATCGGCCCGGAAAGGCGTCACGATCGCTGTACCGCAACCTGTCGTTTCCATCACAAAAGAGAGTGTATACCGAATGGCAGCGGGGAGAGGAGCGGGAAGGATACTGCTGATTTTGCGAGGGGAAAGTCCAGAATGAGTTGCCCTTGTTTTGGGGCAGTTATTGGGAGAACCGGCGCAAAAAGGAGGGAATATCCCGGCTTCCCGGAGCCCAGGATGTACCGGCTCATGCAGTCAGCTTTCTCTGCTATGCCGACCTCTCACGCAGGCGCTCACGAGTCGCTGCGGGTTCGACCATCTCGCCGCGATCCAGTGACGCCAGCCTGGCTCCGAGCTCCTGATGGAAGGCGGCAATCTGGGCCGCGCGCGCCCGGTCGTATTCCTCGAACAGCCGCAGGGCCTCGCGTACGACTTCGCTGGCAGAGGTGTAGCGGCCGGATTCTACCTTGCAGGCAACAAATCGGTCGAGTTCGGGAGTGAGAGAAACATTCACGGGAAAATCTCCTGCCTTCGATGCTGGATCGAATAACAGGCTTTGTCAAGGTTGGCTATTTTTGAATCTCTCTGCATTCCAGAGCCGGTTATAGCTGCTCGAAGATTTCGCGGAAGTCCCAGACGCCGGATTTGCCGGCCAGCCACTCGGCGGCTCGGACGGCTCCTACGGCGAAAGCGCGGCGGCTTTGGGCGTCGTGCTTCACTTCAAGAGTGTCGTATTCGCTGGTGGCGGTGACGATGTGCTCGCCCTTGGCGTCGCCGATGCGATGCGATGCGATGGGAATTTCGGCGCCCGGCTGGGCAGCCTGGATGATCTCTTTGAGAGTCAGCGCGGTACCCGATGGCGCGTCGAGCTTGGACGTGTGGTGGGTTTCGCTGATCGAGAACTTGTAGCCCTCCAGTTTGGCGATTTCCGCAGTCACGCGGAAGAGCTTTTGCACGCCGATGGAGAAGTTGGTGCCGTAGAGCAGGCCGGAACCGCGCCGTTCGGCGATGGCCTTCATCTCTTCCAACTGGGAGTACCAGCCGGTGGTGCCGACCACGATGCGGCAGCCCAGGGAGAGCACAGCGCGCATGTTTTCGACGGCGGCTTCGGGATTGGTGAAATCGATGACCGTATCCACGCCGGCTAGGGTAGGCGCGGTGATGGCCGCGGCGCCGCGGTTTTCAGTCACGTCGAGAACGCGGACGCCATGGCCCCGCTCGTAGGCCACTTCGGCAACCAGACTGCCGGTTTTTCCTTTACCCAGAATGAGAAACAACATAGAAAGACCTCTAATATTCAGGGTGCCTGACGGGCGGCATATGCGTGCGGACCATCAGGCATCCGGATTCCTGGCACAGGATGACGAAGCGGCTACTTCGCGGGCTCAGCGGCCAGCTTGCGTGCTTCCACATCGAAGATCGCTGGATCGGGATTCTGGAAAAAGGCTGCGTGCAGAGCGCGCACGGCCTCGTCCGCATCCTCCTCCTCGATCATGAAACTCATATTGATTTCGCTGGCCCCTTGCGAAATCATGCGCACGTTGATGTGGCGAATCGCCCCGAAGACCTGGGCCGCCATGCCGTTCTGGCCGCGGATGTCCTCGCCCACCAGGCAGATCAGCGCCTTCTTGCCCTCGTATTTCACGTCCGCGTGCAGGCTCAGGTCGGCGGCGATGGCCGGCAGCTTGTCGTTCGAATCTACCGTGAGAGAAACGGAGACTTCGCTGGTCGAAACCATATCCACCGGGCACTGATGCTTGTCGAAGATGGCGAAAATCTCGCTCAAGTAGCCATGCGTCATCAACATGCGGCTTGCCACCACGTCGATGATGCTGAGCTTCTTTTTGACCGCGATGGACTTGAACGGGCTCTTGCAGTGCGGCGCGAGCGAGATGATGCGCGTGCCCTCGTTGCCGGGATTGCGGCTGTTGAGCACCAGCACCGGAATGTTCTTTTTAACCGCCGGCAGAATGGTGGCCGGGTGCAGCACCTTAGCGCCGAAATAGGCCAGCTCGGCTGCTTCTTCAAAGCTGATGACCTTGACGCGCAGAGCCTCGGGGCAGACTCGGGGATCGGTGGTCATGATGCCGTCCACGTCGGTCCAGATCTCGATGGCATCGGCCTGCAAAGCGCCGCCGATCAGGGCCCCGGTAAAGTCGGACCCGCCGCGGCCCAGCGTGGTGGTGATGCCGGCCTCGTTCGAGCCGATAAAGCCGCCCATTACCGGCACTTTGCCCTCGGCGACCAGCGGCCGCAGCTTTTCGGCAGCGCGCTTGTCCAGAAGCGCATCCTGCGGGACGGCCTTCTGATAGGTCGAGTCGGTGATGACGATGTCGCGCGCATCCACATGCGCCGAGTCGATGCCGCGCTCGCTGAAGGCGGCGGCAATAATCCGGCTGGAAGTGCGTTCGCCGTAGCTCACAATCAGGTCGGAGATGCGGGGAGTCAGTTCCAGAATGGCGGCCAGACCGCGCAGGACCTCGTCCAGGGAGTCGAATTTTTCGTCGATCCAGGCGATCAGCGCCGCAGCGCCGGGTCCTTTGACCAGGGCGGCGGCGGTGTCGCGGTGGCGGCAGCGAAGCCGCGAACTGATGGCCAGAGCGCCGGTCCTGTCGCCTTGCGAGGCAGCCGCGGCAGCGCGCAGCAACTGGTCAGTTACCTTGGACATGGCGCTGACGACCACGACGGGCGTTTTGCCCGAGGCTACGCGTCCGGCCACAATGGCCGCAGTCCTGCCGATGGCGGCAGGATCTTCTACCGATGTGCCGCCAAACTTCATCACCACGAGGCTCATGCGAGTTTCCCATCGTTCCGCGCCCCTCGTTTGGGCAAGGGGCTGCGGCTTGTGCTGGCCCTTCAGGCTCGCGCGGCGGTCTCAGCCACCGGGTCCAACTTGCCCAGGCTTGCCAGCAGTTCGGCATTCAGGATGGCCGCTCCGGCCGCTCCGCGAATGGTGTTGTGCGAGAGCACGGTAAATTTCCAGTCCAGCAGGCCGCAGGGGCGCAGCCGTCCCGCTGTCACAGCCATGCCGCGTCCGCGATTTTTGTCGAGGCGAGGCTGCGGGCGGTCATCCTGCGGAGTCCACTCAATGGGCTGTTCAGGAGCCGTCGGCAGGTTCTGCCCGGCCAGCGGATGAAACTCCGCCCAGGCCGCCAGAATCTGTTCGCGGGTGGCAGGTTTCGTCAGCTTGATCGACACGCTCTCGGTATGGCCATCTTCGACCGCAACCCGGTTGCAGTGGGCGCTCATGCGCGCAGCCAAAGGCGTCACGGAGCGGCCTTCGAGCTTACCCAGCAGCTTGAGCGTCTCGGCTTCCATCTTCTCTTCTTCGCTCTTGATGTAGGGCACCACGTTGCCGAGGATGTCCATCGACGGCACGCCCGGATAGCCCGCGCCGGAGATGGCCTGCATCGTGGTCACGAAGATCTGCTCGATGCCGAAATGCTCCTGCAAAGGCTTGAGCGCCAAGACCAACCCGATGGTGGAGCAGTTGGGAT
Organism: Terriglobales bacterium; assembly: GCA_015654835.1. Lineage (GTDB taxonomy): Bacteria > Acidobacteriota > Terriglobia > Terriglobales > Acidobacteriaceae > Telmatobacter. The sequence goes on along the minus strand of JAATGG010000019.1, from coordinate 11,641 downwards.
TGGTGACCATGTAGCCGCCCGACTGCTTGCGCGAGGGCTGCTCCTCGATCAGGTGCAGGTGGTCGGCGTTGATCTCGGGAATTACCAGCGGCACATTGGGCGCCATGCGATAGGCGCTCGAATTGGAGATCACCGCGCAACCGGCCTCGGCAAAGCGAGGCTCCATGCCGCGGGCAATGTCGGCGTCGAGCGCGGCAAAAATCACTTTGGGTGCGCCGGCCGGCTCAGCCGCAGAGACGGTCATCCGGGCAATATGCCCGGGCAGCGGAGTATCGAGCCGCCATTTGGCGGCCTCTCCATAGGTCTTGCCGCTGGAGCGGTCGCTGGCCGCCAGCCACGTGATCTCGAACCACGGATGGCCTTCGAGAAGCTGAATGAAGCGTTGGCCGACCATTCCGGTCGCGCCCAGGATGCCGATTGGAAGTTTGGTTTGCATGGTCGTAGTGGCACTGCTCGAAGATGCCGTAGAGTTGGCCGCTGCCGCTTGCGTGGTTCTTCTCAAGAAAGAATCCACATTTTACGGTTCTGCGCGGCCCTCCCGCATTCGAGAAATGCTCTGAACACTCCAGTGTACAGGAGGATCGGGGCCGGGTTGCCAAATCGCGCCGCGATCCGGACCGGCGTACAAAAAAGCCAACGGGGAACCCAAACGAAAATTGCGGGAATCCTGAGCGCAAATTAGGAGCATCGCTCCCCCGCAGAGTCTATTGAAGCCGCAACGGGCGTCGATGAACCCAGGCAGGAGCGTCCGATGACCCCTCGGCCGACCACTGCACAGAGCAAACTGCGCCCGCCGGCGAGAGAAGAGCCCCCCGGTGCGGAAAGATGCCTGACCCTGATGATCGAGGGTGCGGCGCAGAACCTGCCCGAGATCGATGGGGAAGCTTACGGAGCGTTTCGGGCCGTCGTCGGCAGAATGGCCATGCAGGTTCCGGACCGGCTGCCTCCGGCCGACAAGCTGGTTATCATCCGCGCCATCATTCACGAGTTTGAGGCGTATCGCGCCAACGTAGAACTCACGCTCCGGGATCGCCAGGGGGGCTGGCGCGCGCTTGCCGAAGTGTTGCTGGAGGAACTGCTGACCAGCCTTGGCGTCGACAAAAAAACGTCGAGCTTCGCCGCCTCGCTTTCAGAGAAAATCCCTGCCCTGGCAACGGCAGAAGATCTTCGGGAATACCGTACGCTGCTGGGCGAGTTCCTTCATCCCTGCGGCGGCAGCGGGGAGATGGAAATTTCTCCTCTTATGGTTGCGGACCGCTCGACGGCCAATGACAATGCTGCCGGATTGCGCGGCGGCGGAAGCGCCGTGGCGCACATGAAAGAGATCATGGAGCACGGCAGCAGGGGGTTCGTGGTCCTGTTCCGGCTGGGCTGCCTGGAGATGATCAGCGAGCGCTTCGGCTGGAATGCCGTGGAAGACTGCCTGATGACCGTCTCCGCCTTCTTGACCCACAGTCTGCAGAGAGAGGATGTGATCTATCACTGGAGCGACTCGTCGCTGCTGGCCATTCTGCAGGGCAGGGTGAACGAGCAGATCGTCGCTGCCGAGTTGAGCCGCATTGCTTCTCATAATCGCGACATCACGATCCAGATCGATGGCCGTACGATCATGCTCCGCGTCCCGGTAGACTTCAACATTACCCCAATTTCCCGGTTGCGTGCCGCCGACGATCTGTATAAGCTCTCGTTCGAACACGCGGCCACCAGGTGAACCCATGACCGATACGCTCGTCCTTGTGCCAGCGCCGCCAGGCAATGCAGCACCCGATGCGATTGAAGAGTTGCCTCTCGCTTATTTCGAGATGGATGCGCAGGGCGTCATCACCCGTGCCAATCGTGTTGCTTGCAGCCTCTTTCAGCGAGAGCGGGAAGGGATTGTCGGCAAGAGCCCATGGGAATTCATGGCCTTCGACGAGATTGAAATGAGCCGCGAGGACTACTTTTCGCTCATGCAGGGCGGCAAGGAGCCGCCGGCGGTACGGCGCGCCCTCTACACGCGGAATGGAGAGTTTCGTACTTATGAAATGTATCGGAGCCTCATCCGCGACGCGCAGGGCAAGCCGACAGGCCTTCGCCATGCGGCGATCGATGTTACCGAGGCGCAGATTGCACATGAACAAGCACACCAGGCGCGCCTCTGGCTTGAGAGCGTATTGGAGTCCGTTGCCGAAGCGGTGGTGGTGACCGATTCCCTGGGGTTCGTCCGCTATGTCAACCCGGCAGCCGAAGAACTTTCCGGCTGGAAGTCCGCGGAACTTTTCGGCAAGGTGATCGAGAAGGGGCTGCCTCTACTCTCCTACGTCTCTGCGGACCACAGTCCGCTCAGCCACTCCATGGCCCTCGAAAAGCGGTGCAAGGGCGTGGGAGTCGTGCTCAACCGGATGCGCAAAGAGGTCAAAGTGGAGATCAGCACCTCGCCGATCCTAGATAAAGAGAACGGTTTCACCATCGGGGTGGTCCGCGTGCTGCGCCACCGTGAAGAAAAATAAACTACCCCATCGCCTGCAGCACGGCGTCAGCAAACTGAGTGGTGCCCGCCGTTCCGCCCACATCGCGAGTCAGCGTCTTGCGCTCTGCATAGACCGTTTCCAGCGCCTTTTGCACCTTGTCGGCTGCAGCCTCCTCGCCCAGGTGACGCAGCATGAGCACCGACGATTGCAACAATGCCGTTGGGTTGGCGACATCCTTGCCTGCAATATCCGGCGCCGAGCCATGCACCGCCTCGAAGATGGCGCACTCCGCGCCGAGATTCGCTCCCGGCACCAGGCCGAGTCCGCCCACCAGTCCCGCGCACAAATCGCTCACGATGTCGCCGTAGAGGTTCTCAAGCAGCAGCGTGTCATATTGGAATGGATTCATCACCAGTTGCATACAGGTGTTGTCGATGATGTGCTCGCCATATTGAATCTCCGGGAACCCCTCCGAAACCTGGCGCGCACAGCGCAGAAACAGCCCGTCGGAGAGCTTCATGATGTTGGCCTTGTGGATGGAGTGAATCTTCTTGCGGCCGTGCTTGCGCGCATAGTCGAAGGCAAATTGGGCAATGCGCGTGGAGCCTTTCTCGGTGATGACTTTGATCGCTTCCACCACGCCCGGCACCACCTCGTGCTCCAAACCCAGGTATTCGCCCTCGGTATTTTCGCGGACAATGATCAGGTCTACGCCGGGCCATTTCGACTCCAGCCCCGGCAGGTTTTTGATGGGCCGAAAATTGGCAAAAAGATCGAATTTTTTGCGCAGCGTGACGTTGATGCTTTTGAAGCCGCCGCCGATCGGGGTGGTCACCGGCCCCTTCAAGGCCACGCGGTTGCGCTCAATGGATTCGTAAAGCGCGGTCGGAATGTATTCACCGAAAATCTCGAAAGCCTCGGCGCCGGCGGCAAACCGCTCCCACTCCCACTTCACGCCCGTCGCCTCAAGAATGCGAAGGACGGCCTGCGTCACTTCGGGGCCAATGCCATCGCCTGGAATCAACGTCACCTTATGCGTCTTCGACATTTCTTAGTCTCCAAGTGCAGCTTTTAGCTTTTCGCCACTAGCTTCTGTCGGGTTCTCGTTTGCCCCCGGCTCTTTCAACCGAGGCGGACCCGGCATGGAAAAGTTAAAGGCCGGAGGCTGCCTTATTTCTTTTTGTCCAGCCGATGACTGTCCAGCAGACCTTCCAACTCTTCCTTGAACTCGCGCACATCCTTGAAATCCCGATACACCGAGGCGAAGCGGATATAGGCTACGGTGTCCAGCCCTTTCAAATGCTCCATGATCAGCTCGCCGACTTCGCGGGTCGTGCGCTCGCGCTCCGGAGCATCTACCAGGAAAGTTTCGGTTGCATCGACGATGGCCTCCAATTGGATGGAAGGCACCGGGCGCTTTTCGCAGGCGCGCAGCAGGCCGCTCAGCACTTTTTGGCGGTCGAAGCGCTCCCGGCGGCCATCTTTCTTCACCACCATGTAGGGGATTTCGTCGATCCGCTCGTAGGTGGTAAAGCGCCGGTTGCAGCGCTCGCACTCCCGCCGCCGCCGAATCGAGTCGGCCTCTTTGCTCTCGCGCGAATCCACCACCCGGTCTTGCCCAAAACCACAGTAAGGACACTTCATGCTAGGCCGATTCTACGGCATCAATGACAGGGACGGCAGGGAAGAGCCTGCAGAGAGTAGCACTTCCATTTTTCCCAGGGGCAGAAGAGGCTCTGCGCGGCCGGAAAACGGCGTCCCAGTGACCGGGAAGAACGGGTTCCCCGATGCATCGCGGACGGCTGGTTTGCATCTACCAGACTAGAAAGGCTTCTGCAGCCACATGGGAGTGGGTCCGGATGCAATCATCGTCTTCCTGCTGAGCCGGCAGAAGAATTTAAAAAATTGGCAAAGAAAGTTGCAGAGCTATTCGTAGAAGTGCTGGCCGCTGCCGGTGTGGAACGTATTTATGGCGTGGCGGGCGATTCTCTCAACGGCATCACCGACTCCGTGCGGGTTCGCAATGGAATTGAGTGGGTCGGGGTTCGGCATGAAGAGACGGCAGCTTTCGCCGCCGGGGCCGAGGCTGCCCTTACCAACAAGCTTGCGGTGTGCGCAGGAAGCTGCGGCCCCGGCAATCTCCACCTGATCAACGGGCTTTACGATTGCCACCGCAGTCGCGTGCCGGTGCTGGCCATTGCGGCGCATATCCCCTCGCAGGAGATTGGCAGCAACTATTTCCAGGAGACTCATCCCGAGCACTTATTCAAGGAGTGCAGCGTCTATTGCGAGTTAGTCTCGCATCCATCGCAGATGCCGCGCATTCTTGAGATTGCGATACAGACCGCGCTCTCCAAGCGGGGCGTTGCCGTGATCGTTTTGCCCGGCGATGTGGCGCTTTCCGATGCGGTTACCGAGGAGAGGCGCGTCAACTTTACCTTTGCCCGGCCCGAGGTGACTCCTCGCCGCGAAGAGCTTGACCGGCTCGCCGCCGAACTGAACAAGGCGGGCAAGGTGACGATTCTGGCTGGGGCGGGCTGCGCCGATGCGCACGACGAACTGGTTGCGCTGGCCGCCAAACTGCAGGCTCCCATCGTTCATGCCCTGCGCGGCAAAGAGTTTGTGGAGTATGACAATCCTTTTGACGTTGGCATGACCGGTTTGCTGGGCTTTTCATCCGGCTATCACGCCATGATGAACTGCGACACCCTGCTGATGCTGGGCACCGATTTTCCTTACCAGCAGTTCTATCCCAAAAATGCGCGCATCGTGCAGGTCGATCTGCGTGAAGAGCAGTTAGGCCGGCGCAGCCGCGTCGATCTGGGGATTGCCGGTGGCGTCGTGGAGACTCTGCGCGGCTTGTTGCCGCTGCTGGAGAAGAAGAAAGAGCATAGCCATCTGGATGCCTCGCTCGCGCACTATCGTGAGGCCCGCAAGGACCTTGACGATCTGGCGGCAGGCAAGCCGGGCCAGAAGCCGATCCATCCGCAATATGTGGCCAAGGTACTAAATGAACTGGCTGCCGACGATGCCATTTTTACGGTGGATGTGGGGACGCCCGTCATTTGGGCCGCGCGCTACCTGGCGATGAATGGCCGCCGCCGGCTGCTGGGTTCGTTCAATCATGGCTCGATGGCCAATGCATTGCCGCAGGCGATTGGCGCACAGATCTCGCATCGCGGCCGGCAGGTGATTACGCTCTCCGGCGACGGCGGCGTCTCCATGCTGATGGGCGACCTGCTCTCGCTGCGGCAACTCAATCTGCCGGTAAAGATGATCGTCTTCAACAACGGTTCGCTTGGCTTTGTGGAACTGGAGATGAAGGCCACCGGCTTCCTCAGTCACGCCACCGATCTGGTCAATCCGGATTTCGCCAAGATTGCGGAGGGAACCGGAATTCTGGGTGTGCACGTCGATGATCCGGAGGAGGTGCGGCCTGTGCTGGAACGGGCTTTCGCGCACGATGGCCCGGCGCTGATCGATATTGCCGTGAACCGCCAGGAACTGGCCATGCCGCCGACGCTCAAGCTGGATCAGATTGTCGACTTCAACCTCTACATGATCAAGGCGATTCTCAATGGCCGCGGAGACGAGATTGTTGAGTTAGCCCGCACCAACTTATTTCGATAAGTGATCTTTGACCGATACTCCGGTAATCGATTGTTGTTATCGGAGTATCGGCGATTCCATTTATTAAATAGAGCTGAGCCTAAATGGAACTGAACGACTGCGTGCCCTTGCCCAAATGAAGCATGGGAAGTCCGTGGCGCGTCTTCTGGAAATAGCAGATTTCGATCAGCGTCGGCCAAAGCTCGATGGAAGCTTTGATCACGGCAATGGCGTCGTCGACAATGCGCAACAGGTTGTGCTGAAAGAAGTCCGGCTCAAAGCCATAGAAAGCCTTGTCGATGTTGGCCGCAAACAGGCGCAACGCATCGGCGCGCTCCTGGCTCTTGGAGGTCTCGGCGCCTTGCAGCGCGCGGCGATGGAGGCCCGCGATCTTTTCCAGAATTTCTTCCGCATCCTGCGACGTGATTTCGCCGGAGTAGTCGAAGGCAATTCCCAGGTCGTCCATGCTGGTCAGGCTGGCCCTGATTTTTTTCTTCAGCAGGTTCGCGATCTCTTCGTTGAGCACTTCGGACGCCGGGGGATTGCGCATGTAGTTACTCTTGGTGTGATGCTGAGCCGCATCCACATGCGCTGCAACAATATTGTTCTGTTGCACCCAGAGCCTATAAATATAGTCTTCAAAACGAAGCCGGGTGGGGAAGAAGGGCGGCAGGCCAAAGGTATTGTCGTACCCGGCCACTCCGCAGTCCATGCGCCAGTTTTTATTGGTCACGGCGGGGCGAAAGTTGACCAATACATAGAGGTCGTTGAGGGTGTCGATGCTCACTTGCTTCTCGTCATTCAAGAACATATCGACAAAGTCGATTGCATCGATATCGTTGGTGCCGGAGCGGAAGGTTTGCGCGATCTTGACCACGGCGTTGTCCGCAACCTGCCCCCGTCGCAGCAGAATCGTATTCTCTTCCGCCAACCCTTTCGATGCATTCGTCTCCAGGTCCATCGCGGTATCGATGAGCAACTCGCCGCGCTCATAGTTTTCAGGAATTTCGGCCACCGGCTTGCCTAACACATCCAAAAATGCCGACATGATATCGAACGATTTTCGCGCGTATCCATTTTTACCGACCTTGTGGAGACGTCCCCTGCTGATCTCGTCGTCTTCAAGAGATTCGGGGCTATCTTCCATCAGGGAGTAAGGCCGCATATCGTCGTCGGAACTTACCATCAGCCCGCCCAGCGAGTACATGAGCGTGAAGTTACGGTTGCCGCCGTAACTCGGCCGGAAGAGATTCTTGACCAGCGGCTCCAAGCGGTTATTGCGCAACCGGGAGTTTACGTAAGCAATGAATTCTTCTTTTTGACGGGGACCCACATAGAAGAAATCGGAGCGCGTCTTCAATGCTTCAAGGTGGCTGAAGTATTTCTCCACGTTAGTAGGTGTGGAGTCGTCGAAGACGATGATTTGAGGGGAATGGCCGTTGCGGCGGAAGTGTTCGTCGTACTCGTGGACAGTTTCACTTACATCGCGTAAACGATGCGTCGGGACAACAAAGTAAGTATCGGGATCATTCATAGGTAGTGATGCGGTTCTCGTGGGGGATCGTCGAGAAACGCCGCCCATGCCTCTTCGCGCCGAAGAAACTTAACACCCAAGGCGGAAAATTGTAGACGGCGATTCATGACTAACCGATCTTAGGACCGGATTTACAAAGGTTGCATAAGGAGAAACTAGGGGAATGATTGCGAAATTCAGGTTCTAAGTAAGCTGCTTTCTCGGGACGCGAAGATACCCGCCCGCGCTTGCACGGGCGACCGTGGGAACCGTCGATCGTAAAGAAATATGGAAAACTGCCAGCGCCGGCAGAAAGTATGCGGAGGATATGAGGATATTGTTTTCGAAATGGATCGGCCCGCCCTTCAGGGTAGGGCGGGCCGGGGTGAGCGTAGAGCGCGCTAGAGCGTTTTCGATTCACTTATTAACATCTCTGGCATCGTGCAAGGTGGCAATTTCTTGAGGAAATTGCCACTTGGCATCGTGCCTTCCGTTAAGAGCAGAATCGAAAACGCTTTAGCTTAGAAATTCGGCAATTGCATGGACGACCGTCTGCTGCTCATCCTCGCGCAGTTCGGCAAAGATCGGCAGGGCCAGCACTTCCTGTGCGGCGCGCTCGGCTTCCGGGAAACTGCCTTCCGCGTAGCCCAGGCTCTTTAAAGCCTGCTGCAGGTGAAGCGGCACAGGATAGTAGATCTCCGAACCGATGCTGCGGCTGGCCAGAAATTCGCGCAACTCGTCACGCCGGGGCGTACGGATGACGTACTGATGCCAGACGTGGCGGCTGCCCGGCACTTCATGGGGCAGCACGATGCCCTTGGCGGGATACGGCCCGGCCTCGGCCAGCCCCGCGGCCCGGAACATCGCGTGGTAGCGCTCGGCCACCGTGCGCCGTGCGTCGTTCCAGCCGGCAACGTATTTGAGCTTGACGCTGAGAATCGCGCCCTGAAAACCGTCCATGCGGGTGTTCCAGCCTAGCTCGTCGTGATGGTAGCGGTGGCGCATTCCATGTTGGCGCAGCATCCTGGCTCGTTCGGCAAGCTCGTCCGAATGGGTGGTCACCATGCCGGCATCGCCTGCGGCGCTCAGATTTTTGGTGGGATAAAAGCTGAAAGCGGCGGCATCGCCCAGGGCGCCGGCCTTGACGCCCTGCCACTCGGCGCCCCAGGCCTGGGCGGCATCCTCAATCAGCTTCAGGTCATACTCTTCGCGAAGACGCGAAAATCCATGCCAGTCTGCCGGTTGACCGTAGAGATGCACGGGCAGAATCGCGCGGACGGCGGCGCGGCCGGGAGCATCCAGGGCGGTTTCGACGGCGATGGGGTCGAGATTGAAGGTGGTGGGCTCGATGTCGGCAAGAACCGGCGTGGCTCCGGCACGCAGAATCGAGCTGACCGAGGCAAAAAAGCTGAAAGGCGTGGTGATCACGGCCATCCCCGGCCCGATGCCGGCGGCCGCCAAAGCAAGCCAGAGAGCGTCTGTACCGGAGGAGCAGCCCACCGCGTGCGCTACACCCAATTCCGCCGCCGCCGCTCGCTCGAAGGCGGCGACAGGCTCGCCAAGAATGAACTGCTGCGTCTCAAGAACATGCGCCACGGCATCCACTAATTCCTGGTGGATTGCTTTATATTGACGCTTCAGGTCTAGCATGGGCACTGCCGCCGGCGAGGCGGTTGGGAGAGGACTCAAAGGCAGGTTAGCAGCGGTTTTCACCCATCAATGTTAGCAGTTAGCAGCCGGAAAGGGTCCGCCGCCCCATCCAGATGTATACAAAGTAACTTCGGAACGAAAGTATCAAGCCCGATCGGGGGTTGAAAAGGGCGGTGAACCCCTATATCGTTGTCACAATTGCGGGACTTGGCGGCTTCGGGGCTTCCGGAGCCGCGCCCGCGGATTTGTTGTTCACGCAGACAATCTAGCTGCATCTAACTTGGAACTGTAGTTGCATCTAACATGAACAGGAAAGTAGGAGATCGGCAAATGGAGAACAAGCCGGCACAAAACATCCAGGACACATTCCTGAATACCGTCCGCAAGGACAAAACTCCGATTACGATTTATCTGGTCAGCGGTGTCAAGCTCACCGGAAAGATCCGGTCTTTTGACAAGTATTCGGTGCTCTTGGAAAACAACAGCCAAGAGCAGTTGATCTTTAAACATGCTATTTCGACCGTGGTGAGCAACCGGAGCGTGCTGCACAGCGAGCATCGTCCTGCGGCTGTCACCACCGGAATTGGCCCGGCCGCAGTGGCCGGACCGGCACCCGTCCCAGCCGTTGCGGAGCAGCGATAACACGCCCAAGACAGCCTCGATCGGTGACTATGGAGAGCACGGCTGGCAGTTCCAGCGTCCGGCCAGAACGCGCAGTTCTGGTAGGGGTGGATCTGACAGCCGGTTCTCGTCATGGCCGGATCGGTGTCACCGGCACGCGCTTCGCTGCGGCAGGCGTCGAGGTAGACCAGCCTGCGCACGATTCCGCGACATCGTCCAATGCGCTTCACGGAGCGTCATCCCATATCGGCGGAACCGGTTTCACAGGACTCACCGTTGAGGAATCCCTGGCTGAATTTCGGGAGCTGGTTGCCAGTGCCGGCGGCATTGTGGCCGCCGAGCTTCTGCAGCGTCGCGCCCGGCCCGACCCGGCTACCCTTGTTGGCGCCGGTAAGGTAGAAGAGATTGCCGGGGTCGCCGCTTCCACCGAAGCCGACCTGGTGCTCTTCGATCACGACCTTTCGCCCACCCAACTGCGCAATCTCGAGGCCGCGTTACCCTGCCGGGTGCTTGACCGTACCCAATTGATTCTCGACATCTTTGCCCGCCACGCCCACACCCGTGAAGGACAACTGCAGGTGGAACGGGCGCAGCTTGAATACATGCTGCCGCGGCTGACCGGGCGGGGCAAATCGATGTCCCAACTGGGAGGCGGCATCGGCACCCGCGGGCCGGGCGAAACCCAGCTTGAAACGGATCGCCGCAAGATTCAGCGGCGCATCGATCAGCTCAAGCTGGATCTGGAGTCCGTGCGCCGTGTCCGCCGCCAGCAGAGGCAGCGGCGCGAGTCGGTTCCCGTGCCGACCGTCGCCCTGGTCGGCTATACCAACGCCGGCAAAAGCACGCTTTTCAACCGTTTGACCGGAGCCCAGGTGCTTTCCTCGTCACGCATGTTTGCCACGCTGGACCCCAAGCTTCGGGCCATCGAACTGCCCAGCCATCGCAAAATTCTGCTGTCGGATACAGTGGGCTTCATCCGCAACCTGCCGCACACGCTGGTCACCAGCTTCCGCGCCACGCTTGAGGAAGTGCAGCAGGCCGAAGTGCTTCTCCATGTGAGGGACGCGGCCTCGACCTATGGGGAAGAACAGAAGTCACAGGTAGAAAAGGTATTAGGGGAGCTTGATGCGTTGGCCAAGCCGCGCATCGAGGTCCTCAACAAAGCCGATCTGCTTGAGCCGAACGAGCTTCAGGGGCTCCAGGGCAGATTCCAGTCCAGCGGCGAGGTCGCGGTTTCGGCGCGAACGGGCGAAGGAATCGGCGCCCTGCTTGCTGCCATCGATCAGGCATTGCAGTCCGATCCCATGATCGATGCGGAACTGCGCGTTCCTCAGCAGGACGGAGCGGTTCTGGCGGCCATCGATGCCGGTATGATCGTGCATCGCAAGGAATATGAAGGCAATCTGGTGCGCCTGACTGTCAGTGGGCCGGCATCGCTGTTGGGGCGGTTGCGTAAGTACCGGCTGCGCCAAGAGCCAGAGCCACAAATCGCTCATTGAGAGCCGGCTGAGCCTGACTACTGAGCCCTGATTTCTGAGTTGAGGCTGCCCGGAGCCGTTCCTGTCTCGCGGCCCGCTTTAGTGCGAGCCTGCCTCGGTGGGTCTTCTTAAAAAACTGTTACAGCGCCAGCCGCCTTCCGGCTCTCATGCCACACTCATGTTCAGGAGATTGTATGAACCCGGTTTCCCGTTCCGCCAGCCGTTCCATCACGACGCTTGCCAGCCGCGAGATCTACCGCAATCGCTGGATGCGCCTGCGCGAAGACGAAATTCTGCGCTCCAACGGCAACAAAGGAATT
>JAATGG010000084.1 GCA_015654835.1 Terriglobales bacterium | reverse complement strand
GACGTGCTCGTGAACAATGCCGGAATCAGCCTCATCTCTCCGGCCGAACACACCTCCCTCGGCGATTACCGGCGCGTAATGGAAGTGAACCTGATCGCCCCCTTTCTGCTGTCCAGGGTGTTCGGTGAAAAAATGCTGGCGGCTGGCAGCGGTTCCATCGTCAACGTGGCCTCCGTCGCCGGCCTGGTCGCGGTCGCCGACCGGGCCGCCTACAACGCGTCCAAGCATGGACTGATCGGGCTCACCCGCACCCTGGCCGCCGAATGGGGAGGTCGCGGCGTGCGCGTCAACGCCGTTTGCCCCGGCTGGGTAAAAACCGGGATGGACGTGGCCGACCAGGCCGGTGGAAGCTACACCGACGCCGACATCACCGGCCGCGTGCCCATGGGTCGCTTTGCCACCCCCGAGGACATCGCCCGCGCCATCGCCTTTCTCGCCGACGGAGCCGAGAGCGCCTTCATCAACGGCCACGCCCTCGCTGTCGATGGCGGCTGGACCGCCGACGGAAGCTGGGAATCGCTGCGCCTGCGCAAGCGGTAGTCTCGTTCCTCCAAAAAGTTCGGTAGCCTCGCCGCATGGCTGCCGCCGCAACGTGTCCCAATTCGGAATCGGTGCCGCAGCGGACCTCGCTGCGGCATTTTCATTTTCAATCGCGGTGCGGCATCTTTACTTTCCGCCGATGATCTCCCCAGGTGGGCTTCCGGATATCCTGCCCGGCTACCGAAAAGTTCGAAAGGGGAGTACACGGTGCTTGAGCTGTCCAGGATTTCGCTCGTAAAACGGCTGTCGCTCTTTCAGGTCGCCGTCATTCTCATCGTGATGGGCGCATTCAGTTTCGGCCTCTCTTCGCTTGTCACCCGGCAGATCGAGCAGCGCGCCGAAGACAACCTCAAGCAAGAGGTCTACCTCATCGTCAACCTGATTTCGAGCTACAACTCGGCGCTGGCTGAGAATGCCCTCTCGCTGAATCGCGTCTTCCTCGCCGACTTCCCCGGCGATTTCTCGCTGGATACCGAAAAACAGATCCAGGTCGGGGACCGGCGAACCCCGGTTCTCAAGGTCGGCCTCTGGGTCGTGAATCTCGATACCGACATCGTAGATCGCTTTCGTAGCATCACCCATGCCGAGTGCTCCGTGTTTGTCCGTTCCGGAAACGACTTCGTCCGGGTGGCCACCTCCTTTCACGATGAAAAAGGCAATCGTCTCGTCGGCTCCGTGCTCGACAGAACCCAGCCGGCCTACGCGCATCTGCTCCGGGAGGAGGAATTCACCGGCAAAACCATCATCGCGGGCCGGGAGTTCATGTCCTCCTACCAGCCAGTCAAAAATGCCGATGGAAAGGTGGTGGCGGTCGTGGCGACGATGGTCGACTTTACCGCCGGCCTCAAGTCGCTCACCGACCGCCTCCTCAAAATCAAGATCGGCAAAACCGGCTATCTCTATGCCATGGACGCCGCGCCCGGCAAAGACTATGGCGTCATGAGGATTCATCCCACCAAAGCCGGCCAGAATGCGATTGCCAGCAAAGACGCCCGGGGCTTCGAGTTTCTGCGCGACATCCTCAATCGCAAAGAGGGCGTTGCCCGCTACCTCTGGGTCAATTCCGCCCTCGGAGAAACCGCTCCGCGAGAAAAGATCGTCGCCTTCGCCTACCTGAAAGACTGGAACTGGGTCGTGGCCGCCGGCACCTACACCGACGAGCTGAACACCGAGGGAGTCTTCCTTCGCAATGCCATGCTGGTGGCTGCCGTGTTCGCCGTTCTGGTGCTGGTTTCCATGTTTGTGCTCATGGCCCGAAGCTGGATCTCGCAGCCGCTCAACCGCGCCGTCCGCGTCACCGACGTGCTGGCCGGCGGCGACTTCCGGCAGATTCCGCAGGTCGAGGCGGAGGCCCGGCCCACCGGCAACGAAGTGGCCCAGTTGGAACGCGGCATCTATCGCATGGCGGCTTCCCTCTGCGGCGTTCTGGCCAAAATCCACCACGCCGCCGCGCAGGTAACCGCCGCTAGCCAGGAGATTGCAGCCACCGCCAGCCGTTCCTCCGAGACCGCGCAGAACCAGGCGGAGAAGACCGCCCGCGTGGTTGAGTCGATCCGCGAAATGTCTGAAACCGTGGCCGGCGTGAACGACCACTCGCAGCAAGCCGCCGAGGCCGCGCGGCTGGCGGCTGAGACCGCCCGCAGCGGCGGCCAGGTAGTGCATGAAACTCTTGACGTCATGCGCTCCATCGCCGGCTCCACCCAGGCCGTCTCCGCCAAAATCGGCGATTTGGGCCAGAGCACCGACCGCATCGGGGCCATCGCCTCGCTGATCTCTGAAATCGCCCAGCAGACCAACCTCCTGGCCCTGAATGCGGCCATTGAGGCCGCGCGCGCCGGCGAGCAGGGCCGCGGATTTGCCGTCGTCGCCGGAGAGGTGCGCCGCCTCGCCGAGCGCACCGCCTCGGCAACCAAAGAGATTGCCGAAATGATCGGCACCATCCAGCAGGAAGCCCGCGAAGCCGTCTCCGCCATGCAAAATGGACAGGAACAGGTGGCGCTGGGCGTGGCCAAAACCGAAAGTTGCGGCCATGCGCTCGACCAGATCATTGAAATGGCTGGCCGCGTCGGCGACATGGTCGCCCAGATCGCCACCTCCGCCGCCCAGCAAAGCGCCTCCGCTGTCGAGGTCAACGGCCACGTCTCCGATATCGCCGACATGAATGTCCAGTCCTCTGCCAACGCCAGGGAGACGGCTGCGGCCTGCCGCGATCTCTCCAGCCTTGCCCTCGGCCTCCAGCAGGTCGTCGGTCAGTTCAAACTCGACGGCCAAACCCATCGCCGCTTCGAATTGGAGCCCGCCGCTTAGGCGATTCCCGTTTCTTCGGTAACTGGTAAACTGTTGCTTGATGATCCTCCCGTTTGTCCGCGAGATTTTTGCGGAGCTGGAGCACTCTTCCGCATTCGAGCGCGTTCGCAGGCACCTTGGTCTGGGTACGGGGCGCAGGCTTGTGTCCGGAT
>JAATGG010000241.1 GCA_015654835.1 Terriglobales bacterium | reverse complement strand
GTCTTCACCACCCGCGTCGATACCATCTTTGGGGCCACCAGCGTCCAGCTTGCTCCCGAGCATCCTTTGGTCGCGGCCTTTGCGGCAGCCGATGCCGGCCTGAAGGTGCAGGTTTCCGCCCTCATGGAGGAGCAGAAAAAAGCCAAGGAAGCCGGCGACGTTGGCGCGATTGAAAAGCATGGTGTGCCCACCGGCCGCTTTGCCATCAATCCTTACAACGGCGAACAGGTGCCCATCTGGGTGGCCAACTACATCCTCATGGACTACGGCACCGGCGCCATCATGAGTGTGCCCGCGCACGATGAGCGCGACTTTGAATTCGCCACCAAATACGCCATCCCGATTCGCCGCGTTATCGCGCCTCTCGATCCTGTCGCCGAGGAGCCGCCCCTCCCCTTCATCTCCGAAGAGGGTCGCCTCATCAACTCCGGCAAGTTCGATGGCCTGACCTGTGATGAGGCGCAAAAGAAGCTTCAGCAGATCGCCGCGGTCAACGCCTTCGGCGAGGCTACCGTCACCTTCCGCCTCAAGGATTGGGGAGTGAGCCGCCAGCGCTACTGGGGCACGCCGATCCCCATGATTCACTGCGAGCGCGACGGCCTCGTTCCCGTGCCTGACGAGCAGCTTCCCGTCATTTTGCCCCCGCAGATCGAGATCACCCAGCAGGGCGGCTCGCCGCTTGGCCGCGTGCCCGAGTTCGTCAACGTAACCTGTCCTAAATGTGGAGGTCCCGCACGCCGCGAGACCGACACCATGGACACCTTCGTCGATTCGAGCTGGTACTTCTACCGCTACACCGACGCCAAAAATGCCACCCGCCCCTTCGACCCGGCTGTGGCCCAGTATTGGTTCCCTATTGACCAGTACATCGGCGGCGTCGAGCACGCCATTCTCCATCTCATCTATTCGCGGTTCTGGACCAAGGTGATGCGCGACCTCGGCCTCATCACCAACGATGAGCCCGCGCGTCGCCTCTTTACCCAAGGCATGGTCATCAAAGACGGCTCCAAAATGTCCAAATCCAAGGGCAACGTCGTCTCGCCCGACGACATGGTCGCCCGTTACGGCGCCGACGCCACCCGCATGTACGCCCTGTTTGCCGCCCCGCCCGATCGCGATCTGGATTGGCAGGAAGACGGCGTTGCCGGAGTCAGCCGCTTCCTGGCTCGCGTCTATCGCATCGCCATGAAATACGCGCTGGTAGCTCGTTCCGCTGCCCATGCAGGCCCGGCCAAAGCGCAGGATGGCGGAGCCGCCCTGCTGCGCAAACTCCACCAGACCATCGCCAAAATCACGCTGGACTTCGAAGGCCGCTGGCATTTCAACACCTGCGTCGCCGCCATTATGGAGTTGGTCAACGAGATGCAGGCTGCCGATGCGCAGCTTGCTGCCGGAGAAGTGCCCGCGCCCGTGGTACGCGAGCTTCTGCGGACTCTCGTGCTGCTTCTCGCACCCTTCGCGCCCTATCTTGCCGCTGAATTGTGGGAAGAACTCGGCGGGCAGGGTTCGATCCTGCGCGCTCCCTGGCCTGTCAGCGACCCCGAGCTAGCCAAGGAAGACGAGCTAGAAATTCCTGTCCAGATCAACGGTAAGCTGGTCACGGTGGTCCGCGTGGTCGCCGATGCAGCCTCCGACATCATCCAGGCCGCAGCCCTAGCTGACGAAAAGGTCCAGTTGCGCTCTACCGGCAAAACGGTAGTGAAAGTCATCGTTGTCCCTGGCAAGCTGGTGAACCTGGTGGTCAAATAACATGCCGAAGCCGTTGCGCGGTACCCAGTCCCTCGTCGGTCAGATGGGCTGGGTCTGCGCGCGGCCCTCGCTTACCGCAATCGAGGTAGCCTGGCGCTGGCTCTTCGGCGCTCCTCTACTGCTCGCCTGCTGGCTTCAGGCGCAACAGATCCTCACCGTACTCCCGCCCCAATCCACCGGTCTGGCGCAGCTTGATCCGCAAAATCCCTGGACCTCCGCAGTCCAGCTCGCCGAGGCCTGGGATCAGTACCAGCCGCACGTCGTTGCCGCCCTGGGCTGGCTGACGCCCATGGCCGCTCTCGCCTGGACCGTCCTCTCCGGAATGGGTCGCAATCTTGTCCTGATGCGCCTCGAACCGCGCCTGCCCTTCCGTCCCGTTGCGATGATCGCGCTGCAGGCCGCATGGCTGGTCGTGCTGACGGCCACCTCCTGGGCATGGTTTCGCTCCATCGGTTGGGCCGCCGCCACTCACATCACTCCCAACGCCGAGCCCGATCTGGTCGGCTACACGATCTGGGCTGTTTTCCTCACGCTTGGATTTTTTATCTTATGGGCGCTGGTAAGCTGGGCCGTTTCTATCGCGCCTCTGCTCGTGTTGTTGGAAGACCTCTCCCCCGCCGCAGCCTTGCTCCAAAGCCTGAAGCTCGGCAAAGTCTTTACCGGTAAGCTGATCGAGATCAACCTCGTCATGGGCATCGTCAAGCTGGCCCTGCTTGTCGTCGCCATGGTCTTTTCTTCCGTGCTCATCCCCTTCAGCGACGAGGTCGGCGCCGGCGCCCTGCATTTGGAGTGGATCGTCGTTTCAGTCTTCTACTTCGTCGCCAGCGACTACTTTCAAGTCGTCCGCCTCAAAAGCTTTATCGAGTTCTGGCGCACCCTGCGCGTCCCCGTTCTCAAGAGCGCCGCTTGAAATAGAAATCCTCGCCCATACAGAAATCCCATTTACCTTTTTCCGGCAGATGGACGGGAAACACAGGATTTTCAGAGCAGGGCAGAGCCGCTTCTAAAACACTTTCAGGTGAATGACGAGGTACTTCTTCGGGTCTTCGCGGATACCCTTGACCAACTGTTGTGCCTGGTCCATCGTCTCGTCCAAATGGTTGTAGAGCGAGCGATTTACCATCAGTTGGCCCACTGTGCCCTTGCCCTCGTTCAGGCCCGTCAAGAGGGTGTCGAGATTCGTGATCGTATCATCCAGCTTCCGCGCGAAGGCCGGATCTTTGGCAATCTTGCCCAAACCGCCCTTGCCTGCATTGATATCCGCGACCATCTGGTTGGTATTGGTAATGGCGGAGTTCAGGTTGTTATAGAGCGAGTCGTCGCGCAGAAACTTGCCCGCCGAGCCCTTGCCCTCGTCGAGGTCGGTCGTGATCTTGTTCAAGCGGTCCACCGCCGAGTTGGCCCGCGCATATAGCGTGTCGTCGGTCATCAGCTTGCCCAGCGTGCCTTTGCCCGATTTCACGCCGCTCGTAATCGTTTCCAGGTTGCCGGCTACCTGTGTGATCTTTTTGTAGAGTTCAGGGTCGTTGATGAGCTCGCCCGCGGTCCCCTTTTTGGAGTTGAGCGTGTCCACCATGATCTCGATCTTGCCCATGAGTGCGGAAGTCTGTTTGAGCGCATCCTGGCTGGTCCGCACGACCTCTTGGATACTCGGTGCGCTGACCGCCCTCAGCTCGGCATTGTTCGCCGGAACCGGCCCCGTCGCATGGGTCGAGGTGATATCGACATAACTGTCGCCCAGCACGCCGGCCTGCGCCACCGACGTTGTCGAGTCCGTATGCAGTGCGGATTCCGATGCATGACTCACCTGCATCGTTATTTCCACCGGCATGGGATCGCGTGCCGGCACAACGCGCACCCGGATCACGTTCCCGATCGTTACCCCTTCCAGGGTGACCGGTGCGCCGTTTTTCAATCCCGACGCGTTGGCAAAATAGGAGCGCAGCACGAGCTTGCGTGAAAACAGTCCGCCCGTTGAGCCAGACATGAGAAAGATCAGTGCAATCAGCACGGCGACGGCTGCCATCACCAATGCTCCCACTCTCAGTTGCGACCACTGAATCTCTTTGCGGCTTGGCACTATATTCCCCTTGCTGAGATGAGCGGCGACGCCTTGAGCATAGCAGACGGGGCGGGAAACTACCGCCCGTCTTCAAGCACGACGCTGGCCATAGCCAAATCTGCCGTGTGCGTGAGAGAAAGCGCGGCGTGGGTTACCCCCAGGTGCGCGGCAATCTCGGCGGCCCGTCCGTGAAACCGGATCGTCGGCCGTCCGCTCGGTTCGCGTACCACCTCGATCTCCAGCCAGCTCACTCCGTGGCTGATTCCCGTTCCCAAGGCCTTGGCTCCCGCCTCCTTGGCGGCAAAACGGGCGGCAAGGCTTTCCGCAGATTTGCGCTTCCGCAGGCAATAGGCCTTCTCCGCGCCGGTATAAACCCGGTCCAGAAAACGATTGCCAAAGCGGTCTACCGATTGTTGGATGCGTCCGATCTCCGTAAGATCGATTCCCGAGCCGATGATCATGCTGTCTATGAACCTACATCATTATTGCCGCCTGCGAGTTGCCCGCACAACCGCAAGGCGCCCGGTTTGCTCTTCGTCCGCAGCCGCCGGAGTGTCCCGATTGGGGGATCTATTTCTGCCGGGAGGCTGTTTCTCAGGAAATGACCAAATTACCTGATACATTACCTACGTGAGCGGTGGTGCGGTCGAGAGCGCTTTAGATGTTTCAAATCCGGGCAGCATCCGTTCGACTCCTGAACAATCGTTATGCTTCCCCAACCTGCTCCGATAACTTCAACGTGAGACAAGAACGACGAGAGCGCGATTTAGCCCAAACCATCACCATGCCCTGGGCGATGGAGATGAAAGCTGTTTCCATGGAGGAGCCCGTGCGTCTGGTACAGGCGCTTACTGGTTCGATCCTCGGCTGTGGCGGCTGGGTGTTGAGCCGCGGTGCCAGCGATTCGGGCATGATCACCATGTTGTTCGAGTTCGAGCGACAAGCCTGCATCGATATCTATAGTGTGATGATCGCTGTGGGCCTCGAATTGAGCCAGAGCAGTCATATTCGCTTTACCGAACTTTGCCAGTGCACTCGCTACCAGCGCAACTGCGGCACTGAAATTGCCAGTGTCGACCTGGAAATCCAGACCTTTCCTGTCGAGACTGCAAGCGCGCCGCTCCTCGCAAAAACCACCTGAGCCGCCTCTCGATCGGCTTGTCCGCAGGCGACCCCTGCGCCGGGCGATCGGTTTCGTGCAAAGGGAGAGTCGGAGCTTGTCTCGGCACGCTGCTGCCCAGGAAACAACGCTCTAGCCGGGTTTGGTGCTTCCGGCCAGGGGAGTCCTGCATCCAATTCCCCTTTCCCATCAATCACTTCTGCCGTGGAGAATTCCTCATCCAGCCTCAACCAGCCCGTATCGCCGCTGCCACGAATCTTTGAGCCGGGTCCACACTCGTCCCCGTTCCGCCTCGGTCGCTTCGCTGCCCGCGTTCTGCGCAAAACGCGCCGCCTCCAGCTTGGCTAATTCTAATAATTGCCGGTCCCGCACCAGGTTTGCCACTTTGAAATCCGGCAAACCCGCCTGGCGCGTCCCGAAAAATTCGCCCGGCCCCCGAATCGCCAGATCCAGTTCCGCCAGTTCAAAGCCGTCCTGGGTTCGCACCATCGCGCTTAGACGTTCCTCGCCCACCTCTGAAATTCGCTGCCCCGTCATCAAAATGCAATAGCTCTTGGCGGCGCCGCGTCCCACGCGTCCGCGCAACTGGTGCAACTGCGCCAATCCGAACCGCTCCGCATGTTCCACCACCATCACCGTCGCATTGGGCACGTCCACGCCGACCTCAATGACTGTCGTCGCCACTAGCACGTCGATTTCGCCGCGTTGAAACCGCCGCATGATCACTTCTTTGTCGTCCGCATCGAGCCGCCCGTGCAGCAGGCCTACCCGCAGGTCGCTGAGCGGTCCCGTGCTGAGCTTCTCGTGCATCTCTACAGCCGATTTCAGCCCCGATTTCGCCTCTGGACGCGCCTCCAGCGCGCCCTTGGGAAACAGATCCGCCGTCTTGCCCTTGCGCGTCTTTTTCCGCACCGCCGGCGCTTCGAGCCCGGCCTCTCCGTCGTCCGCGGAGAAATCCAGTTCCGGCTGGTCGTCCTTGGTTCCCTCGATTACCGGGTACACGATATAAGCCTGCCGCCCCAGCTTCACCTGTTTGCGCACGAAATCCCAGACTTCCTCGGCCCGTTCCCCCGGTAACCGCCGCGTTACAATCGGGGTCCGTCCCGGCGGCAGTTCGTCCAGAACGCTTACGTCCAGATCGCCATAAACCGACAGCGCCAGGGTGCGCGGAATCGGCGTCGCCGTCATCACCAGCATGTCTGGCTCTGCCTGGTTGGGCTTTTTCATCAGCTTGAACCGTTGCAGCACGCCGAACCGGTGCTGCTCGTCCACCACGACCAGCCCCAGCCGGTCGAACTCCACTCTTTCTTCGATCAGCGCATGCGTCCCGATCACCAATTGCGCCTCGCCCCGGTTGATCATGCCCCGATTCGCGCGCTTGCGGTCCTCGTCCAGCGATCCGGTCAGCAGCACGATCCGATATCGCCGGCTCGACCGCTCCAGCAGCTTGCGCGCTGCCAGGTAGTGTTGCGTCGCCAAAATCTCCGTCGGAGCCATCAACGCTGCCTGGTAGCCGTTCTCCATCGCTACCAGCATGGCCTGCAGGGCGACAATCGTCTTGCCCGAACCCACGTCGCCCTGCAGCAGCCGGCGCATCGGGCTTGGCTGCCGCATATCGGCCACAATCTCGCCCAGCGTCCGCTTCTGCGCCTTCGTCGGATGAAACGGCAGCACCTCGCGAATCGCCTCGCGCACCTTGTCCGTCGTCTCGAAGACGATGCCGGGCCGGTCCCGCATCCGTTTCCGCTTGAGTTCCAGCCCCAGTTCCAGAAAAAATAGTTCTTCGAAAATCAGCCGCCGGTGGGCCGGTGTCGCAGAGCTTTGCAGTTGGACAAACGGCGTTCCCTCGGGCGGAAAATGGACCTCGCGCAGCGCTGTCTCCCGGTCCGGCAGGCCGAGCCGCGTCAGCATCTCCAACGGCAGGCACTCCGGCACTGTTCCGCGCATCCCCTCCAGCAGGTGGAAAATGACCTTCCGCAGCCATCGGGAAGTCAATCGTACGCCGCCCAGCGACTCGTACACCGGCGTGATCCGCCCCACCTCCAGCAGTCGCGTCTCGGCATCGTCGCTGGCATCCGGCAATACTTCAAATTGGGGTTGGATCATCTTGAAGTTGTTGCTGGAGCGCGACGGTTCAACCTTGCCAAAAAGCGCCACCGTCTGCCCGGCCTCGAACTTGCCGTTTAGATAGGTCCCGTTGAACCACATGCACTTGAGCGCCAGCCGTCCCTGGCCGACCGTCAGTTCGAAGATCGGCATCCTGCGCGTATGCAGCAGGGCCGAGCCGCGCACCTCCGCGATCACGCTGGCCATCTCGCCGGCCTTCAGTTCGTCCAGGCTGCGCGGGTGCTGCCGGTCCTCATAGCGGAAGGGAAGATGGTACAGCAGGTCTTCCGCGGTCTGGATGCCTTTGGCGGCCAGCATTTCCGCCACCTTTGGCCCCACGCCGCGCACATACATGACCTGAGTATCGAGACCGGGCACATTCAGGATGCTATCGCATGAGCCGGGGGCTCCGTATCCCAGAGTCAATCCGGGAGTCGATCCAAGAGTCGATCGCATTCGGGATACGCCGACATCGGCACGGGCTTTTCGCCGGCCATCGCTTTTGCTGCGCATTTCGAATGGATGTACGCCGGAAGCACGGCTTTAAGTGGCCTTTTTTTCAAGAAAAGCCACCTTTTACTGCTCTCAAGAAGCCCGCGGTATTCCGAAAAAGCCCCTAATATTTTGAAATCGCTTCCCTGGCCGACCGCACCTCGGCCGCGAGCACTCGCAGAATCATGACGGAGATCGGAGGCTCCGTCAGCATCAGGCCCGCAAACTCTTCCCGCTCCAAATAGCTGAGTTCGGCGCCCTTAAAAGCCAGTGCCGATAGCGTGTAGGCCTTGTTTCCTACGATTCCCGGCAAGCCTAGCAGGGAATTGGGCGCAGCCGTAATGCTCATCAGCAGCTCGCCGGTTGAGGAGCGCATTGTCATCATTACGCGACCTGCGTGCACAATATAAAGACCGCCCGAAGGTTCTCCTTGGGTGAAAAGCACGCAGTCTTCTTCACAATGGACGGGGGTTGATCGTTTCTTCAGTGCTTCGACCAATTCCTGGTCGGCAATAAATGCGGATGAGTCCAACTTCACGGAACGTCTCCCAAAACTCCACCAACGGAGGGCTACAGCAGTTCTCGAACCGCTGCAGATTCCCCACGGCAGTCAAAAAACGGGGGCTTCTCGTCTATCGTTCCACCAAGTAGGCCTCCGAATTCGTGATCCTGATCACGTTTGGAAAGAACTCCAAGAGAGCCGCTCCCGTGATAGTGGAGAAATTACCCCCCCTCCCCCCCCTATCGACCCGTGTATCGTTATATCCGTCAAAGAAACTTCCCAATCGGAGGGATTTTGTGCTGTCGTTGAATCGCAGGAGTTTTCTCAGAGTTGCTGGAGCTGCCTCAGCCGCGTCATTTCTTGGGCCCCAAATGCATGCTTTAGCCACACTGCAGGCCGAACCATCTCGCTCTGTGGCGGCCAACGATCACATCCAGATCGCCCTCATCGGTGCCGGCGGCCAGGGCCAGAGCGACACCAAGGTCGCCGTGCAAGTGCCCGGCGTCAAGCTGGTAGCCGTCGCCGATTGCTACAGCGGCCGTCTGGAACGTAGCAAAGAGCTCTGGGGCAGCAACGTCTTTACCACCCGCGACTACAACGAAATCCTGGCTCGCAAAGACATTGACGCGGTCATCATCGGCACCCCTGACCATTGGCACAAACAGGCCTCTATCGACGCGATGAAGGCCGGCAAAGATGTTTATTGCGAAAAGCCGATGATCCATCTCTATGCCGATGGTCCCGAGATGATCGAGACCGCCCGCTCGACCAAGCGGATTCTCCAGATTGGCAGCCAGCGCGTCAGCTCTCTGCTCTACATCAAGGCGAAAGAGCTGCTGGCCTCCGGGGCTATCGGCCAGCTCAACATGGTCACGGCCCGCTGGGATCGCAACTCCTCCATGGGCGCTTGGAACTACACCGTCCCCCCGGACGCCTCGCCCGAGACCTGCGACTGGCCCCGCTTCCTCGGCGCCGCCCCCAAGATTCCCTTCAACGCCGAGCATTTTTTCCAATGGCGCAAGTGGAAGGCCTATGGCAGCGGAGTCGCCGGCGACCTGTTCGTTCACCTCTTTAGCGGAACCCATTTCATCACCGGCTCCCACGGTCCTACGCAGGGTATGGCCACTGGCGCTCTCCGCTTTTGGAAAGATGGCCGCGACGTGCCGGATGTCATGCTGGGCCTGTTCGACTACCGCGAGGGCTTCAATCTCAGCTTGCGCGTCAACTTCGTCGACGGCGGTGAAGAGAGCGAAGGCCTCATCTTCACGGGTTCCGAAGGCACAATGGAGATCGGCGGCGGTGCTGTCACCGTGACCCGCGTTCCCCGCCAATCCGCTCCCGGCTACACCGTAGATACTTTTCCCGAAGCCATGCAGAAAGAAATTCTTGAGGCCTACGGCAAGCAGTATCCGCCTCATGTTGGTTCTGACTCGCTGGGCGGATCGGAAAAGTTTGTAGCTCCTCACGGATACAGCGACAGCTACGACCACTTCAAGAACTTTTTCGCCTCGGTCCGCTCCCGTCAGCCCGTCGTCGAAGACGCAGTCTTCGGCTATCGCGCAGCCGGGGCCGCCCTGCTTAGCAATCTCAGCATCGAACGCGGCGCCGTCGTCCGCTGGGACCCCGATGCCATGAAGCTCGCCTAAGAGCCGCATCGATTCGCGGGCTGCCTCGCCGATCAGAGTCCGTGCCCCACAAAAACTAGCTCAGCAGGTTTTTGTGGGACACGCGCCCAAGACCGTGCTAACTCGCTGACTTGCTGGCTCGCCAATTCACGAGACAGGCTAGCCTGCCCCCAGTTTTCGCTACACTTCTCGCATACCGGACAACACATAGACCGTAAAACCAAGTGGCAAGACACTGAACCAGTCTGCAAGAAGCACGGCAGTAGAATCCATGCCAGTTGTCGAACTCGCGGGAGTGACCAAGGCTTACGAGAACAAGGTCGCTATCAGCAACCTGAGCCTCTCGATTGAAGCGGGCCAAATGTTTGGCCTGCTGGGCCCCAATGGAGCTGGAAAAACCAGTTCCATCCGCATGATGATGGGCATCACCATCCCGGATTCGGGTCGCATCAGCCTCTTCGGCAAGCCTTTCGAGCGCAAAAGTCTCGAACGCGTGGGCTACCTGCCTGAGGAGCGTGGACTCTACAGAAAAATGAAAGTCATCGACCAGCTTGTCTTCTTCGGCCAATTGCATGGCCTCAATGCGGAAGAAGCTCGCAAGCGCGCCGGTAGTTGGGCCAAGCGCCTCGAAATCGACGACTCGCTTCTCAAGAAAACCGAAGAGCTTTCCAAAGGTATGCAGCAGAAGATTCAGTTCATCTCCGCGCTGCTCCACGACCCCGGCCTCATCGTCATGGACGAACCCTTCAGCGGCCTGGACCCAGTCAACGCTACACTGCTCGAACGCACGCTGCTTGAGCTTAAGGAGCAGGGCAAGGCTATCCTCTTCTCGACCCACCGCATGGATCAGGTTGAGAAGCTGTGCGACTCCATCTGTCTCGTCAACAGGGGCCAGGCCGTGCTCGCTGGCCGCGTGAGGGATATCAAGGCCAGTTACGAGCGCAATCGCATTATCATTGAGTTTGAAGGTGACCCCTCTTTTCTGAGCAGCGCCGAAATTGCCGAAGCCAAAAATTATGCAGGCCACGCTGAAATCCTCCTTCATCCCCATAGCGATGCGCAAAAGCTCTTGCATGAGGCCGCCGCCGTTGCCACCATCTACCGCTTCGAACTGGTAGAGCCCTCGCTCGAAGAAATCTTCATCCAGACCGTTGGAGGCAAGGCCGATGCGTAACATCGTTCTCATCGCTAAACGCGAATACCTTGAGCAGATACGCGGCCGGGCCTTTCGCATGTCCACCATCGCCGTGCCCTTACTCTTCGCCATCCTCATCGGTGTCGTTTATCTCTCAGGCCGCAGCGCTGCTGGAGCCAAGCATGTTGTCATCGCGTCCAACAACGCGGTCTTGGCCAACGATGTCCGTGTCCAGTTGCTTGCCGGCAAGGTCACGACCTCCGACGTCGACGTGCTAGCGCCGGCCACGCCGGAAGATCGCTCCACACTGGTCGATCGCGTCCGCTCCAAATCCATCGATGGATTCCTGTGGATTCAGACCGCTCCTGGCAAGCAACCAACCGCGGTCTATGAATCTCAATCGTCCGGGGACTTTATCACCGACAACAGGCTCGGTTCGGCGCTCAGCCGTGCTGTTATCAAAGAGCGCCTGGCCGCCACCGGCATCAAGACCGGTGATGTCGACTCGCTCCTCAAAGATGTCGATGTCGAAACCCGTCAGGTGAATAAGGAAGGCAAAGAAGTCAAGAGCAATGCTCTTAGTTCCTTCTACAAGGGCTACATCATGGCCCTGCTGCTCTCCATGACCACCATGATCTACGGGCTCAACGTAGCCCGCTCCATCATTCAGGAGAAGACCTCGCGCATTTTCGAGGTCATGCTGGCCACGGCCAAGCCCAGCGACATGCTGGCCGGCAAGCTCATCGGCGTCGGTGGGGTGGGCCTCACGCAGATTGCCATCTGGGTCGTTTGCGGTGCCGCTATTGCAGGCTCTGCCCTTGCCGGTCCCATCCTCTCCGGAACGTTCGCTATCCATTTCTCCTGGCTTGAGGCGGTACTCTTTCCCATCTACTTCGTGCTCGGATACCTGCTATACGCCTCGCTCTTTGCAGGACTTGCCGCCACGTGCGAAACCGAGCAGGAACTGCAAATGTATACGCCGCTGGCCGCATTGCCCGTCTGGCTCAGCTTTGCCTTGATCGTGATGGTGGTCAACAATCCTGACTCGGCTCTTTCGATTGCTGCATCGCTATTCCCGGCCACCGCGCCCATCATCATGATGTTGCGCCTCGGCTCGCAGCCGCCACCCAATTGGCAGTTTGCTGCCTCGATCACGATTATGATCCTCAGCATCTGGGCTGTGCTTTGGGTTTCTTCGCGCCTCTACCGCGTGGGTATCCTCATGTATGGCAAACGCGCCACTCTCCCCGAACTACTGCGCTGGCTCCGCTACACCTAACCAGCCGGTTCTTGAGTTAGCAGCTAGAATTAGAGTGTGACCATCGACCCGACATCCACACGGGATTCCCAGGTTTCGACCTCGAAACCTGGGAATCCGCGATTTACCTTTGCGCAGCGATTTGTCCTGTTCGTTATTCCCCGTCTGGTATGGGTGCTTCTCTGGATTGTCGGCCTCACTTGGCGTTTCGAAGTCATCGCCGAAGAGGGTGTGACGCCGGTGCTCTTCGGAGAGAAGCCCGGCCCTGAAATTTACTGTTTTTGGCATCAATGTGTGCTGCCTTGTACCCTCTATTTCCGCCGCTCTCGCGCCGTCATCCTGATCAGTCGCAGCTTTGACGGCGAATTGATTACCCGTATTCTCCGCATGTTCGGCTTCGATGCCGTGCGTGGGTCCAGCTCTCGCGGCGCCCGCGAGGGTCTGCTTGGCCTCAAGCGTATTATCGAGAGCGGCCACACTGCCATCTTCACAGCCGACGGTCCCCGCGGCCCCATTTATCGCACCAAGATGGGCCCCATCAAGCTCGCGCAAATCACCGGAGCCCCCATCGGTGCCTTTCATCTGCAGCCGGAGCATGCCTGGGTTCTGCGCTCGTGGGATCGTTTTCTCATTCCCAAACCCTTCACCCGCATCTGCGTCAGTTGGGCGCAGTGGACACACGTCCCCGCCGATCTTCCCGCCGAAGAATTCGAGCCCAAACGCGAGCAGTTGAATGCAGCTCTCGAACGCGCCCGTCTCCGCTCTCTTGACTACTTCAAACAGGCGAACATCAAGAAAGCGCGGATATGAGCGAAGAAACACAATCCACATCCGGCCTGCGCGTTGCCGATTTCGACTTTTACCTGCCCTCTGAATTGATCGCGCAACAGCCCCCGCAGCAGCGTGGTCAGAGCCGCATGTTAGTTGTGGATCGCACCAGCGGCGCTTTGCGCGATATGGACTTTGTCGATCTGCCTTCTTTGCTCAAGCCAGGCGACCTGCTTGTCCTCAATGACAGCCGCGTCATTCCAGCGCGGCTCTATGCCCGCCGCACGACGATTCGGGATCGCCAGGAGTCCACGGCTCTTATCGAAGTCCTGCTTACCCAGCCCGCTGGCGACAATTGCTGGCGCGCCCTCGTCAAGCCCGGCAAGAAAGTTGCTGTAGGCGAGCACCTTGTCTTTTCTTCGTCCTCTGGAACTGTCGAACTCGAAGCTGAAGTGCTCGACCGGGGAGAGTTCGGCGACCGCCTTTTGCGCTTTGCCCCGGTGGACGATTTTTTTGCCACTCTCGATCGCATCGGCCACATGCCCCTGCCGCCGTATATCCGCCGCGACGATGCGGACGCGGATCGCGAGCGTTACCAGACCGTCTTTTCGCGCGACCCGGGCTCTGTAGCCGCGCCCACCGCAGGCCTCCACTTCACATCTCAGATTCTCGACGCGCTCACTGCCAAGGGCGTTGAAGTTGCCCGCGTCACGTTGCACGTCGGTCTTGGCACCTTTGCCCCGCTCCGTGTCGAGCGAGTCGATGAGGTTCGTCTTCATCGCGAGCGCTACACGCTTTCAGCCGCAACTGCGGACGCCATCAATCGCGCCAAGTTTGAAGGCCGCCGCATTGTTGCTGTGGGCACTACCGTAGTCCGCACGCTGGAGCATTGTGCTCTCCAAGCCGCTGGCTCCTCGCTGCAGCCGCACTCTGGCGTGACGGAAATCTTCATCTCTCCCGGTTTCCAATTCCGCGTCGTTGGTGCGCTGCTCACCAACTTTCACTTGCCCCAGTCGAGCCTGCTTATGTTGGTGAGTGCCTTCGCGGGCCGCGAGCATGTGCTGGCCGCCTATCGCCACGCCGTAGAGGCGCGCTATCGCTTTTTCAGCTACGGAGACTGCATGTTTCTGGCCGAGGCAAGCGGACTCTCCGGCAGTTAGAAGGGCTCTCTCTGTTCGATCCTTGCGTTGCACTTGTGCCGCAGGGCAGGACACACAAAGTCAAATTTGCAGGACGGCCCCGTCGGTCAGTCTCTGCCGCCTTCTCTGTTCGCTGATCTCTTATCTCCGATCCTGATAAACTTTGTAGCGTGCCTTACGAATCCAAGCCGCCTGTCTTCCTGCTCGATACCATGTCGTTTATCTTCCGCGCTTACCACGCCATGCAGCGCAGCCGTCCCATGTCCACGCGCTCTGGCCTGCCGACCGCGGCCATCTATGTCTTCGTCAATATGATCAAGAAGCTGCGCCAGGACTTCGCGCCGCAATATTTTGCCGCGGTCTTTGATGTCAGCGGCGAAGTCTTTCGTGACGAACGTGCCCGCTCCATCGGCATGTTACGCAAGTGGAACGGCAAAACCCAATGTTTTGACGAAATCAGTTACGAGGGGTACAAAGCCAAGCGCGAGTCCATGCCTGAGGATCTTCGCCGCCAGGTGCCCTACATTCGCCGCTCTCTTGAAGCCCTTCGTATCCCCATCATCGAGGCCATGGGTTTCGAGGCTGATGATGTTATCGGTACCCTCGCTCGCGAAGCCGCCGAGCAGCAGCATGAAGTCTTCATCGTCTCCGGCGACAAGGACATGATGCAGCTCGTTACTCCGCAAGTGAAGATGCTCAACCCGCAAAAAGATAACCTCATCCTCGATCCCGCTAAGGTCACGGAAACACTTGGCGTCCCACCTGAAAAGGTCATCGATGTCATGGCTCTGCGCGGCGATACCATCGATAACATCCCTGGCGCACCCGGCATTGGAGACAAGGGAAGCGTTGAGCTCATCCTTCAATATGGCAGTGTCGAGGCGGTTCTCGATCACGCCGACGAGGTCAAGCGTAAAACCTATCGCGAATCCCTCCAGCAGAACCGCGACACTGTTCTGCTCTCGAAAGAGCTTGTCACCATCGACTGCCACGTTCCGCTTGAGCTCGACCTGAGCGCAATGGAGACGCAGCAACCGGACATTAAGGCTTGCCGCGAACTCTTTACTGAGCTAGAGTTCACCTCCATGCTCAAAGACCTCGCGCCTGCTACGCCAGCCATTGCCGTTGAGCTTATTGAAGAACCCAGCGAAGCACAGACCTCCGCCTTCTACGCTGTTGCGCGCCAGTGTGGTTTTGCCTTCGCTCTCGATGCCGTAGAGCCTACAACGCAGGAGACGGAAGACGATGTTCCGCAGACCATGTCGTTGCTTGACGTTGTTGACGCGGCCGAAAAGAAAACCAGCAACAGCATTGGGGTTTCCGCAGATCCAGCTTGCGGATTATGTCTCTCGCTCACGCCCGAGTTGCGCGCACTTCTTGAAGACGCATCTGTGTCCAAACGCGTACACGATTGGAAGTTGGCTCTTCACGTTCTGCATGGCCTCGGCGTCGAATTGCGCGGTGCCATCGACGATACGATGCTGTTGTCGTATGCGCTCAACCCAACTCACTCTACGCAGTCTTTGCCCGATATCGCCGCGCGTCATGGCCAGCCGCAGCCCACCACGCTGGCCTCTGCCGCCGCTGCGATCCATGCGCTGGTTCCCGTTCTTCGCGCTCATGTGGATGATGCGGATCTTACTCGCATTTATACCGAGATCGATCTGCCCCTCGCGCCTGTTCTCTATCGCATGGAGCAAGCGGGAGTTAGCATTGACACCACTGTGCTTCATGGTCTCTCAGAGCGTTTTGCTGTTGAGTTACAGCGTGTCGGCGAGCGCATCTTCGAGTTATCCAATCAGCGTTTCAATATCAATTCGCCAAAGCAACTTGGCGTAGTGCTCTTTACGCATCTAGGTCTGCCCGCGCCGCCTAGCCGAGGCAAAAATAAAGCAGTATCTACCGCGCAAGATGTACTTGAATTTCTCGCGGAGAAGCATGAGGTTCCGCGCCTGGTTCTTGAATACCGTCATCTCTCCAAGCTCAAGTCGAATTACATTGACGCATTGCCGCTGCTGGCCGACAGCGAATCACGCGTGCACACAACATTTCAAGCCGCAGCCACCGCGACTGGGCGTCTATCGTCGGTTAACCCAAATCTGCAGAACATTCCTATCCGCACGGAACTAGGCCGCGAAATTCGCGCAGCCTTTACTGCTGCGCCAGGCACGCAGCTTCTCTCTGCGGACTACTCGCAGATTGAGCTTCGCCTGCTTGCCCATTTCAGCGGCGATCCGCTGCTCATGCGTGCCTATCAGAACGACGAAGATATCCATACTCTCACTGCCAGTGAGGTTTTCGGAGTTCCCGCAGAGACCATGGACAAGGAGACGCGCGCGCGCGCCAAAGCCGTCAACTTCGGCATCGTTTACGGTATCTCGCCCTTCGGACTCGCAGCACAGTTAAGCATTCCGCAAGCCGAAGCCCGCGCCTATATCGACCGTTACTTTGTACGCTATCAAGGTGTGCAAACTTTCATCGAAAAGACGCTGGAAGCTACGCGCCGTGAGGGCAGTGTGCGCACTCTCTTCGGCCGCATCCGCCCTATTCCCGATATCGAAAGCCGCAATGCCAATCAGCGTGGATTTGCCGAGCGTACTGCCATCAATACCCCGTTGCAAGGCACCGCCGCCGACCTTATCAAGCTGGCCATGATTGCTCTCGACCGCAAGTTAGCCGAGCGCAAACTTAAAACCCGCATGGTGCTTCAGGTTCACGACGAATTGCTTTTTGAAGTTCCTGTCGACGAAACTGCTGAAGTCGAAGCACTCGTCCGCAGCGAGATGGAAAGCGTCATTCAACTCAACGTCCCTCTCGTTGCCGACCTGGCATTCGGCTCCAACTGGCGCGATATGAAGTAAGCTTTACTTAGTCGAACTAAGTGGAGAACGGATATCTCGGGATCTTCTCGCAGTGTGACTTTCACGTCCTGAAAAATGTGATCTTAGAGTTGGCGCAAACTTACGCCAGCGCCGCACAAATCGATTCCTGCATCGAGATTCCTGAAACTGTCATCCAAGCAGAGGTATGATATCTACCGTACCGCGAAGTTTCCGAACTTGCGGCTGCTAGGATTTTCTGAATCTTCTGGAGTGATTCCTATGAGCACAACACACGCTATCACCGCTGCAGCTTCCGGCACTTTCACTATCGGAGGCGATCTCACCGTCAATCGCCTCGGCTACGGGGCCATGCGCATTACTGGTCCGGGAATCTGGGGACCCCCAGCCGATAGGGCTTCGGCTCTTGCCACGTTGCGGCGCACCATCGAACTCGGCGTCAACCTGATCGACACCGCCGACTCTTATGGCCCCGGCACTTCGGAAGAGTTGATTGCCGAAGCCCTTTATCCCTATCCCGCCGGCCTTGTTATTGCAACTAAAGGCGGATGGGAGCGCCCCGGTCCCAATCAGTGGACACACAACGCCAGTCCCAAGCACCTGACCGAAGCGCTCGAAGGCAGCCTCAAGCGCCTACGTCTCGACCGCATCGATATTCATCAACTCCACGCTCCCGACAATGCTGTCTCTTTTGAAGCATCGGTAGAGGCCTTGGCCAAATTGCGCGAGCAAGGCAAGATTCGTCACGTGGCGCTCTCCAATGTGACCCGTGAGCACATTGAGCGTGCCCGCAGAATCGTGCCCATTGTTTCCGTGCAAAACCGCTACAGCTTCGCCGATCGCGAGTCCGATTTCATTGTGGATTATTGCGAGCAGAACGGTATCGCATTCCTGCCGTGGGCACCTCTCGGCCAAGCCAAGAAAGCGCATGATGCCATCGAGAAGGTAGCCAAATCGCTGAAGGCAACACCGCTTCAGGTTGCCCTAGCCTGGCTGCTTAAACGGTCTAAGGTCATCCTGCCTATCCCCGGAACTTCATCGATTGCGCACCTTGAAGAGAACATCGCCGCCGCCGGTCTTGAGTTGCCGCAGTCGGCCTATGATGAGCTATCTGCGGTGAGTCATCCCCCTGCAAGTCTCCGCGGCTAACTTGCACCGGTAACAAAAACAAGTAGCAACAACAATTACGCGTAGCACAATCAGGACCCCACCTTTGGCGCAATACGATTGCGCCAAAGGTGGGATATCTATAACGACGAATCACAACGTAGTTGCTATGGCAATTTTATAAGTGGAAAATAAGTTGCAAAGGCATGATTTCCGGTGCAACTAAGACGCGGTACTCACGCCCCAAGCTCCGCGCGAATCGCCTCGGCAATTTCATTGGCATGTCGATGCATAGCCTCTTCACTTTCCGCCTCAATCATCACCCGGGCCAGTGCTTCTGTCCCGGAATAGCGAATCACCACGCGTCCCGACTCACTCAGTTCTTCTTCTGCCGCGCGAATCCGCGCAGCCACTGCAGGAATCTCCTCCAGAGGCCGCTTTTCACGCACCTTCACGTTGACGATCACCTGCGGAAATACCTTCAAATCAGCCGTCAGTTCGTCGATGCTCTTGCCGGTCCGCGCAATCAGGTCGAGAACCACCAGAGCCGTCAACAGCCCGTCGCCCGTGGTTGCGAGGTGAGGGAAGAGGATATGGCCGGATTGCTCGCCGCCCAGCGCAGCCTTGTGTTGCTGCATTTGTTCAAGCACGTAACGGTCGCCCACTGCCGCGCGCAACATGCGAATGCCCGAGCGCTTGAGTGCCGCTTCCAGTCCCATGTTCGACATGGTCGTGGCTACTACCAGGTTGTCTGTCAGCAACCCACGTTGCTTCAGGTCTCGCGCCGACATCAGTAGAATTGCATCGCCGTTTACCACGTTGCCGTGGGCTCCGGTCAACATGCACCGGTCCGCGTCGCCATCGAATGTCAGCCCGAGTTCTGCGCCGCGTGCCTCTACTTCGGCCGCAACCCATTGGGGATGCAGCGCTCCGCATCCGTCGTTGATGTTGTGTCCATTGGGTTCTATATTTAGCAACGTCACGCCACCGCCCAACCGCCGAAACAGTTCCGGCGCCACGGCCGCCGAAGCGCCATTCGCGCAGTCGGCCACAATGCGCAACCCCGCGAGACTGAGTCCCGGCACGCATTCAATCAGGAACTGTATATAGTCTTCGCGCAGCGCGGTATTGTCTTCGACCGGCGCCAGCGACGCAGGATCGGGCGCCAGCCCCTCGGCCACATGGCGCAGGATTTCTTCTTCCATTGCCAGTTCCAGCGCATCGGGTAGCTTGAAACCGTCGCCGCCAAACAGCTTGATGCCGTTATCGCGCCACGGATTGTGCGAAGCGGAAATGACCATGCCCGCGGCAAATCCATGTGTTCGCGCCAAAAATGCGATGGCGGGCGTCGGCACTACGCCTGCACTCTCTACCTGTATCCCGGTTTGACGCAATCCCTCGGCCAATGTGGATGCGATCCAAGGGCCCGACTCGCGTGTGTCGCGGCCCAAAATTACCTTGGGCGAGGCTGCCGCCGTGCGCAGAGAATGGCCCAATGCCAATCCTGTGGCAAATACCGTAGTCGCGTCCAGAGGCGCTGTGCCGGCAATGCCGCGAATGCCGTCCGTACCAAAAAGTTTTCGCGCGGTTGCTGTGCTCATGGTCTCACTTTTTATTTTTCGTGTTCGTTGTCTTGCCAGGTGCCGCGCCTTCGACGCGGCTCGTGAATGTGCCGTCTGCCAAGCGTGTTGTGACCTGGTCGCCTGCCGCAATTTGTCTGGCTGAGCGGAGCAGCCCACCTCGCGCATCGAGCACCAGGGCATAACCGCGATCGAGAACGGCTAGAGGCGAAAGCGCGTGCAGACGCATGTCGAGGGTATTTCTGTCTGCCCGGGAGGCATGAATTCTCATTTCGAGGGAGCGTTCGAGCCGGGCGCGGCAGACGGAGAGCCGCTCGCGCGCTGCGCCGAGTTGCCGTCGCGGATCGTGCCGCAAGACTGCTGTAGCCAAGTCAGCCACGTGCAGTTGCCGTTGCCGCACGGTGTTGGTGATCGCCGCATCCATGCCTGAGCAGAGATCGTCCAGATGCTGCTCAAGGCGATGCAGCAGCGACCTCATGCGTGTTTCCGTGCGGTCTACGGCCACCATTCCCAGCAATTGCCGCGCGTGCAGCAATTGAAAGCGCGTTGCACGTTCCAGCCTTTGCATTTGCGCGGCCAGCCGTTCGGCCACCCTGTGTTGTGCCTCGGTAATCAGTTCGGCTGCGGCCGAGGGGGTGGGGGCTCGCAGGTCGGCGACAAAGTCGGCAATCGTAAAGTCCGTCTCGTGGCCCACCGCCGAAACTACCGGCAGCCGCGATCCGGCAATCGCCCGCGCCACCCGTTCGCTGTTGAAGGCCGCCAGATCTTCGAGCGATCCGCCTCCCCGTGCCAGCACAATCACGTCCACCAGCCCCGAGGCGTTCAGCAGGCTCAGCGCTGTCTCGATCTCCCCGGCAGCGGAGTCGCCCTGCACCGCAACCGGGAAGAGCAGCACGCTCAGTCCCGAATGCCGCCGGCCCGCGATGTTGAGAAAGTCGCGGATTACCGCGCCTGTTGGCGAGGTCACAATTCCCACGCAGCGCGGAAACGCAGGCAGGGGCCGTTTGCGTTCTTCACTGAAAAGCCCTTCGGCTTTCAACCGTTCTTTCAATTGCTCGAAGGCGAGTTGCAGCGATCCCGCGCCCACCGGCTCCATGGTTTCGGCCACCAGTTGCATCTGGCCACGCTGCTCGTATATGCTCACGCGGCCGCGCACCAGCACATGCAGCCCGTCCTCGGGCCTGAAACGGAGCAGCATCGCCTGCCGCCGGAACAGGACCACCGGCAATTGTGCCTCGGCATCTTTTAGTGTGAAGTAGACATGCCCGGATGGGGCGGGACGAAAATTCGAAATCTCGCCTTCGACCCATACGTCGCCATACCGCTGTTCCACCAGATCTCGCACTTCGGCAACCAAGGCGCGCACCGGCCAGATGCGCCGGATGCTACGCGGTTCCTCAAAGCTGAGATCAAGCTGCGACAAGTGTGTTTCGCGCGGGTTCACCACTAACGAGTGTAATTGTTCGGCGGAAGGGCTTGGGAGGCTCACTTCCGATTCGAGACAATTGCCCGCAACTGGGCGGCAATTTCGGCCAACCGGGCAGCGGCGTCGGGGTCAGGCTCGGGCTCGCCGGAGTAGATGATTTCCGCCTCCCGCGCCAAGATCGTTCCCCTAGTCGATCCGAAGGTGCCCAGTATGCCTGCCAGCTTGTGGGCCGCTGCGTTTGCTTCACTGCGCTGTTTAATGGCAAGCGTTCCTTGGGCGAGGGCCACGCTGGCGGTTTCCAGCACTGCGACCCGTTCCTCCAACTGCGGCAAGAACTGTACCCACAGCCGATCGAGAGCTTCGGAAAGGCCCGGCTGTCCAATTGAATCCATCACTGCGCCGCCTTTCAGTTCCAGCCCATTGCGCCGGCAATTTGTGTGGAAAGAGTCAAGGGATCGAAGGGCTTGAACAGCACCGCTTCCACTCCCAGGTCGGCAAAGCGGCGTTGATCGCTGGCCTGCACCTTGGCCGTCAGCAGCAGCACCGGAATATGCGCTGTGGCGGGATTCTTGCGCAACTCGCGAAATGTCGAGGGCCCATCCATTCCTGGCATCATCACATCGAGCAGGATCGCGTCCGGCTGAAACTCGGCGGCACGCGTCAAACCCTGAGCACCGGAGCTAGCCACTACCACGTCCCAGCCGGCCACCGACTCCAGGCTGAGTGCGGCCACTTCACGGATATCGTCTTCGTCATCAATGATGAGGATGCGGTGTGGTGCCAATCGGTTTCCTCCGGTGCCAGCCGAAATCGTTCATGGCCGGTTATTTCTCCGCGCACGGGCTCAGACTGCAACCAATCCCCGGATGCACGCAACCGCGGTTGTCATAAGGTTGGCTGAAGCCGGGAGGAAGCTAGAGATTCCCGTCAACCGATGCGGGAGCAGGAACTTCTTCCACCTGGCGCGAACTGCGCAGCATGGTTAATACCAGCGCTTCGAGCTGCTGCGGCTGCACGCGCGCCTTGGTCAGGAAATGAGTTGGTCCTAGTGTAAGCTGGCGGCGTTCGGTCGGCAATAGCTCTCGCGCAGAGTAGACTACCAGCGGCAACCGTGCCAGATTTTCATGCTTGCGCAGCCAGTCCACCACATTAAAACCATCTCCGTCGGGCAAACCGATATCCAGCACCAGCAGGTGCGGCTCGAAACTGTAGCACTTATCCAGTGCCGCCTGCAGAGAATGCGCCAACTCCACGGCAATCCCATCGCGGCTGAATACGTCCCCGATCACACGGGCCAGATCCGCATCGTCTTCCACCACCAGAATGCGGGTTTCCTCACCGGGGCCGCAGAGCACGCGAGACAGTTCGTTCAGCAGAGCCTCTTCTTCCAGCGGCTTGGTTACCCATCCTTCGGCATCTGCCGGCAGTCCGGTTGCGTGTTGCTGGTTCTCGACACTCAGCAACACGATGGGCGTCTGGGCTCCGGGGTCCAGGCGGCGCAGCATGGGCAGAATCTCCCAGCCATTCATGCCATCCAGTGAAGTATCCAGCAGGATGGCCTCGACTCCCTCGCGGGCCGCTGCTAGGGTCTGTTCGACCGTGGCCGCCTCTATCACTTTGTAACCGTGGCGGCTTAATTGTGCGGCGATAAGGGCTCGCGTGGTTCCATTGGCATCGGCCAGCAAGACGGTGCCCTGGCCGGGCTCGCTTTCAAATCGGTTTTGTACTGTTGCCGCCGGCCCCGGCCGATAAGGCAGAAAGACCCGGAAGGTCGATCCCTGCAGCGGGTTCCGTTCCGCCCAGATGCGCCCGGAGTGTTGCAGGACAATGGTGCGGCAGATGGCCAAGCCCAGGCCGCTGCCGCCTTTTTGACGCGAGTCCGATGCGTCCACCTGCTGGAAGCGCCCGAAGATCGCCTCCAGCTTATCGGCTGGGATTCCTCGGCCACTATCGATGACCGACAGCATTACCCCATTCGCTCCGGGCCTCAATACCACGGAGACGGTCGCATTCAACGGCGAAAACTTGACGGCATTGGAGAGCAGGTTCGTCATCACCTGCAGCAGCCGGTCCGGGTCGGCTGCAATCTCCACCTGGGTCGTGTCGTGGACCAAATGCACACCTGCGGCATCGGCTACAGGCTGCATCCCGTCGATTGCCTGGCCCACCACTTCTGCCAATTGCACCTTTCGGAACGTCAGGGGCTCGCGCCCACTTTGAATCCGCTCCAAATCCAGGATGTCGTTGATCAATCTCACCAGACGGTCGGAATTACTGAGCGCAATGCGCAGCAGGTTGGCGGCTTTGTCGTTCATCTGGCCAAGCAGGCCCGAGGAGAGAAGGCCCAGGGCTCCACGAATCGAAGTCAGCGGCGTCCGCAACTCATGGCTGACGGTGGAGATGAACTCGTCCTTCAGGTTGTCCAGGGCATAGCGCTGGCTGATGTCGTGAAAGCTCAATACAGAACCCGAAAACCGCCCTTCATCGAGGATGGGCGTCAAAAAATACTCGGCCGGAAAATTGCTGCCATCGGCGCGGAAAATAGTGTCTTCGCCGGCCGCCGCGGTCCGGGCGGTGGTGGCCCGCAGTAGCTGGCAGCCGGGGCCGCAACCGAGGCCCACTGGTGCAGAGCCGTGCAGAAGCTCATGCACGGTCTGTCCCCTCATGTTCTTTACATCCGCACCTAGCAGACGCGCCGCTGCCGGATTGGCAAAGCTTACCGCGCCCGTGCGATCCACGCCGCAGATCCCATCCGCCACCGAGTCGAGCACAATCTGTTGCTGGCGATAAAGTTCCTCGGCCCGCCCTCGCTCGCGCGTTTGCGCCAGCATCTGTGCCAGGGAGGCCGCAACTGTTTCGATCATCGCAATCGTCTCGCGATCTTCGCGCAAGCGGAAGCGGCAGTAGAACTCCAGCACTGCCAGCAGCTTGTTGCCCAGCCGCACTGGCACAGCCCAGCCGGAAACCATCCCCTGGCCCACTGCCATCCGCGTTCGTGGACCGGAAGGGGCCGCGGCTAAGTCGGCGACCCAGACCGGCTGCCCGTTCTGCCAGACCTGGCCCGGCAGATCCACGCCGCTGGCCACAGCCGCTCTCCTGCTTTCCTCGATCAGGGCTTGTGTTCGTTCTTCGGGCACGCCCCAGGCGGAACCGAACTGAAGCTGGTCGCCTGCGGCATTGAGTTCCCAACTCAGGGCCAGGTCCCAGCCCTGGGACACGCAAAGAGCTTCCAGCACGCGCCCCGCTGCTGCTTCGGCGGATGTGTTCTCGCCCACAATCTGGCTCACCACCAGTTGCAGTGCCAGCCTGTGCTCCCGCTGCTTCTGATGGGTTACGTCCCGCACTGTCCGCTCCTGGCGCAGCGCCGCACTCCGGTCAAATGCCACGGCGACCAGTCCCGAGAAAGTGCCGTTGCCATCGTGCCACGCCGAAATTTGCAGCGTGACTGGAAACGTGGTGCCGTTTTTGCGCCGCATCTCGGCGTCAAAGCTGGGTAGCTGGGAGGCCGGGAGGGTACGGAGGTGGTTCATATAGGTTGCGACGAATTGGTTGTCGGGGAGAAGAGCAGGAGAAGGGAGGGGGGGGAGCTTTGCCATCTCCACCCGCAGACGGGCCTCTTCGCCGGAGGCCAGCACACTGGCAGCGCTCGGCAATGCCAGCAGTTCCGACGCGGAGTAGCCTAGCAGGTGTTCCGCCGCAGGATTTCCATAGGCGATCCGGCCATCCAGGCCGACCGACAGCATTATCGGGGCGGCCGAGTTCAGCAGTTCCTGCAGCAAACTGTCGCTGGGTACTCCGGGGGACGGTGCCGGAATCGCTCCAGTGGAGGGCGATTTCGGCCGCAACCGCCAAAATGCCAGCGATGTGACGGCTACGGCAGCACTGGCAGCGAACAGCGACAATCCCTCGAAGCGCGGACCTGCCGCCAAGCGTACCGCCACAGCGCTCGCGGTCAAGCCACATGCCAGACCCGCCGGGGCTGCCCACAACGCAACGGAAAACCCTCGTTTGCCGGCTCGTGCCTGCTGCCTTGTTTTGATTGTCGGTGTCTCGTTTGCCCCGTGCTGCATGAATCCCCTCAAGGTCGTCCTTCGCGAGCGATCGGTCTTGAATCGATGCGCGCCTATTGAAGACCTTTTTGCCGAGAACTCCAATTTTTTGCTCTACGTACGCCCCGTCCGCAGAACCCCCAGTTATCCGTCCGAGATCACGGTCAAGCAATACGACTAAAGCCGCTTCGATTCCCATGTGGCCCTCGAACGTCGTGCAAGGGGCCATTTTGAGGGAAATGGCTTCTCGCATCAAGGTCTCGGTAAAACGCCGAATCGAAAACGCTGTAGCTTGTTGATTCGTCCATTACCTTAACATTTATTAATGAAATGAGTTACCGAAAAGCCATTCCTGCATCCGTGGGATAGTTGCCGAGCGAGGAATCCCGGCTGAACAAGCTGCCGTGCCTCCCCTCGTATACTGGCCTCATGTTTGCCTCTATGCCGTTCTCTCGTTTGTTTCCCTGTCGTTTTGCCGCGGCGGCTCTCGCTGCCGGGCTGATCTCGATTGTCTCCCAACCGACCCCTGCCCACGCCTGGGGCAGTGACGGCCATCGCATCATCAACCGTCTTGCCGCTCTCACTCTGCCCGCCGATGTGCCTGCTTTTCTCCGTACCGATGCCGCTATCAATGAAATCGAGTATCTGGGCCCCGAGCCCGACCGTTGGCGCTCGCCCGCCGAGCCGGAGCTGAACGCCGCCCAAGCCCCTGAACACTTTATCGATCTCGAACTTGCTGACGCTCTTGGCCCGTTGCCTCGCCGCCGCCTGGACTTTGAGGCCAAGGTCTTCGCCGCCGGTCAGCGCCCGGAGAAAATCGGCCTCCAGCCTTGGGAAGCTATCGAAGTCTGGCAGCGCCTCAAAGCCGCCATGCGCGAATATCGCAGCCTTGCCGCTGCGAAAGAGGATACCCGTCCCGTCGAGCAGGTCATCCTCTTCTATGCAGGCTGGCTGGGCCATTACGCGGGCGACGCTTCGCAGCCCCTTCACATCACCATCCAATACAACGGCTGGACCGGCCCCAACCCGAACGGCTACACCACGGCGCACCAGATTCACAGCTTGTTTGAAAGCCAGTTCGTCGCCGCCAACATGCATCTCGCCGAAGTGCAAACCAAGGTGACCGCG
Source organism: Terriglobales bacterium (assembly GCA_015654835.1). Taxonomy (GTDB): domain Bacteria; phylum Acidobacteriota; class Terriglobia; order Terriglobales; family Acidobacteriaceae; genus Telmatobacter. Next base: position 37,920 of record JAATGG010000241.1, on the reverse strand, counting down.
CCCAAGATTATTGAAGGCGATATGTTCGACAGCTATGTGGCTTACCTTCGCCACACCGCCACTTACATTGAAAAGACGTATCAGTTGGAAAAGGCGGGCGGCTTCGTCGGAGCCGGATCGGCCGAATCGCGGGAGTTTACCGCCGAACGCCTGGCCGCCGGCGCCAGCATGTTGCGCGACATGATCTACACTGCCTGGACAGACAGCGCCCAGCCTGTTCCCGACCCCTACGCTGGAAAGTAGTCTGGCAGCCAAGACCGATTACTCTCTGCCCCATCCTTGCTATGCGAGTGTCTTCAATGGCAGGGGTGGGAAGGCACGCTCCTGCAAACGAGCCGCGTTTCATGGGCCGCATTTCAGCGATCAAGGCTCAGTTCTCAAAATTTTGCATTCGAGCGGACAGGACGAAGCCTTTTTCGGTGCCTGAACTTACTCTTCAGCCAGCGCCGGAACTCTTCGCAGCAATACGGTCAGCACCAGGGTCATTACCACGACCACCGGTCCTGCAATCACCAGCCACGCCACCAGCGCTTCCCCCGCAAGCCCGCCCAGATGCGAAAGCAGCATCCACGGAGAATGCAGCAGGGGAGCGGTTGCCACCGCTTTATGAGTAGAGGAAGCGAACAGCCACCCGCCCAGCCGCACGAAGGGCACAATCAGGATGACCTGCAGCGGCATCGCCGCATAATTGGCGGCTTGGATTGCAGGCAGATTCAACCGCAAAGCGAGTGCCAGCACGGCGCACAAGGCGGTGGGAATGCCGATTACCGGAATGCACCCGATTGCGAATCCAAGCGCGATCGTCAGGGCCAGCCGCTGCGGCGACATGCCTTGGCGCAGGCCGATAGCCACCTTCTGCTTGATCGATCTCAGAGACTTTTCCAGCATGGTCCCCACTTTATGAAAAACGATGGTGGAAAAAGATGATGGACGGATGAAAGATTGAACAAATGAACCAGATCAGATAGCAGCCGCCACCGGTTTCTTAATCCCGGAAGCCCATGAGCAAGCCGCGCCGCCGCATCTCTGTCAATACCCGTTCCACTTTCCAGTCCAATGCGCCGGAACCATCCACTGTGAGGTCGGCATGGGCTGCGGAAGGCCGCACAAATTGCAGACTCGATGGCCGGACTGCTGCGTCGTATTGCGCGTATACCGACTCCGGCGTGCGTCCGCGCTCGTCCACATCCCGCTTCAAACGCCGCGCAAAGCAGACATCGTCGGGCGTGTCCACGTAAACACGCAACTGATAAAGCGGCAGCAATTCCGCGTAGCAGAGCGCAAACAGCCCCTCGACCAGCAAGAATGGCTTGGCCGGAACGGTTTCCGTTTGCTCTTGAATGCGGGTATGCGTCGCAAAATTGTAGAGCGGCCGCTCGATTGGCTGCCCCTGCGCCAGTGCGGCGACGTGCGCCGCCAGCAGGGAACTTTCGATCAGAGCCGGATCGTCGAAATTTTCCCGCATCCGCTCCGCCGGAGCCAGGTGCGAAAGGTCGCGATAGTAGTTGTCCAGGGGAAAGTGGATGCCACCCAGCATCTGCGCCAGTTCTGCGGCCAAGGTCGTTTTGCCTGAGCCAGAGCAGCCGGCAATCGCCAGCACGACCGGCGGGAAGGGCAGCAGCGGCGTTCCGGCATTCTCGCCGCGCCGGTCCGACCCGCTTTCGGCCTCGCTCACGATTCCGCTTTCAGCAGTCCGGCGACCTTGGGCAGCAGCCGCGTCAACAGTCCCGCGAGACGGTTCTCGACCTGCCGCCCCGCCTCGAACACCTCTTCATGGCTGAGCTGCGATCCGCCGAGTCCGGCGGCCAGGTTGGTCACGCAGGAAATCCCCAACACTTCAAGCCCCATGTGCCGCGCCACAATCGTTTCCGGCACCGTGGACATGCCTACCAGAGTGGCTCCGAGGCCGCGGAAAGCGCGAACCTCCGCCGGCGTCTCGAAGCTGGGGCCGGGCGTCGCGAGGTAGACGCCTTCTTCCAGCGCAAAGCCTTCGCCGAACGCGGTTTCCCGCGCCAGAGCCCGCAGCCGTTTGGAGTAGGCCTCGGTCATGTCGAAGAAGCGCAGACCTGTGCCTGTTGCGAATCCGAAACGCGGCTCATTCGGCCCGATCAGCGGATTCCAACCCATGAAATTGATGTGATCCGCGAGCGCCACCAACTGTCCTACGCGGTAGCCCTCCTGGATGCCGCCCGCAGCGTTGGTCAACACCACGGCTTTGAGGCCGAGAGCGCCCAGCACTCGCATCGGGAACGTGACCTGCTCGGGTGTATAGCCTTCATAAAAATGGACGCGCCCCTGCATCACGACTACCGGGACCGGGCCCAGCATTCCCGCCACAATTCGCCCGGAATGACCTTCGACTGTCGACTGGGGAAAGTGAGGAATCTCACCATAGGCAACAACTACCGGGCTGGTAATGGCGTCTGCGACAGCGCCGAGCCCGGAGCCTAGCACAATGCCGATGAGGGGTGTGAGCGTGCTTAGTTTTTCCCGCAAGAATGCGGCTGCTTCTGATACCTGGTCGAAATAATCCACGGATTTGGGAACCTGACGATGCACTCCTGTCATTTTACAGGCTTGGCGGTTCGGCTCTTCTTGCTCCTCGGGATCGGGTTAGTGCGCGCTGGTTTTTGCCTGTCCGTCTGCTGTTTCCATGCTTCGGTCCGAGCGTGCAGAAGCTGTCTTTAGAGTGCTGCGGCGAGGTGGTTCACAGGTGGCCGGCACATTCGCCATCTGCTTACGAAAGACCTGATAACTTGCCGTTCCGGGTTGCAGCGTGGACCAATAACTTGTCCGGCTCATTGACCGCGCGCGCCACGCTGGCCGAAAGCAAATCGGCAGGCAGCGCTTGCTCCACAATACGATCCCATGTCAGGTCCCAGCTTGGAGTGCCCGGGTCTTCTTTCTTCTCTGCAATCGGCGTTGCAGGCGCAGGCTTCATCTGTGGAGGTGGCTGAGTCTGCGCCTGAGACGCGACCTGGGACTGGGCCGGTCAGCCGTAATCGGCCAGCAGCATTCCGGCTGCTCCGAGAACCGCAATCCACATCCACTTCTGCATCGCAGCCGCCACCTACCTGTGTTGAGATGCGGATCTTTATGGACGGGTCAAGGGATGAGAAGATGATCGTGCTGTATATTTTTGCATCGTCTCTTTAGAGAGAGGCCGGCATGAAAGAAATAGTCGCCGTAATTTTCGGACTCGGTTTGATCGGCAATGCCTTGCTTTTTGTTCCCCAGGTGCTGGCCGTCTGGCGCAAAAAGAGCGATGAAGGCATCTCGCTGATCACCTTTGGCGGCTTTAGCGTCTTGCAGGCGATCGGCATCGTTCACGGCGTTTATCAGCACGATCTTTCGTTGATCCTGGGTATGTCGGCGAGCCTGCTGAGTTGTGGCTCCGTCACGGCGCTCACGCTCTACTATCGCGTGCGCCGGAAGCGCGTCACTGGCTAGGCTATAACTTTTTGCTACAACAAATTTTTCGGCTCATTCCATTTGAGAGTTGGGTCTGATATGGTCTGCCCAACAGAGAGTGGAGGCCCCTCCGGGCCACGAATGGTGCACACATGCCTTGCGATCCCGATGAATTACGACACGTCCCTCTTTTCGAGCTTCTGGATGACGATGAAGCGCGCGTGCTGGCTGCTCAGGTAGAAGTCGCGAGATTTTCGCCGCGCCAGCGCATCTTCAAAGCCGGTGATCCGGCTGAACACGGCTACGTGGTGATGTCTGGCAAAGCCCAGGTAACCACGACAGACGAAGACCAGCAGGAAGTGGTGGTGGACGAGCCGGTCCACGGAGACTTTTTTGGCTTTGCGTCGATGCTGCAGCAGACTACGCATCAGATGACGGCGGTTGCCCTGGAGGAAACGGTCTGCCTGGAGGTGGGCCGCGACGACATTGCTTCGCTGCTTACGCACAGGCCGGCGGCAGGTTTGGACATGCTGACCGTGCAGGCGCGGCAGTTTCATGCAACGCAGAAACTGATTCAAGCGAGGGCGAGCCGTAATGCGAACGAATTGATTGAAGAGCAATCGACTTTTGGCCAGCGCATTGCGGACGCGGTTGCGCGCTTTGGCGGCTCTTGGACGTTCATCATCCTCTTTGGCGTTGTGCTTGTGGTGTATTCATCCCTGAATACAATCCTTCGGAACCACGCGTGGGATCCGTATCCATTTATCTTGCTCAACTTGTTTCTATCGATGCTGGCTGCCATTCAGGCTCCGGTAATCATGATGAGTCAGAACCGACAGGACGTGAAGGATCGAGTGCGCAGCGAATTGGATTTCGATGTCAACCGCCGTGCGGAGGCGGAGATTCAGGCTTTGTCGCACCGATTGAGCTTGTTGATGGACAAGATGGAGGATGTGGAGGACGTGGTTCGAAACGCTGTAAGTCCGAAGATGAAGCCGGCATCTCACACGGGGACAGAGCAAAGCGGGGACTAACGGCGTTGGCGTTTGCGCCATGGAAGAAGCGGCCGGAGCATTTTGATACTCCGGCCGAGCCGGTAATGGACTTTGCGCCAGCTAAATATTTTTTGCTATCTACATTATGTTCCTTAATCCATTTATTTTTTGAGCCCACGCGTGGACATCTCCAACGAAATGCTTATCTGCGGAGATCGTTGGATAAGATGACAGTTCATTGACAAGCGAATGACAAGTCTGGATGCGGCAGGTCTCTATGCTCTAGATGTACATAAGACCAAGGGGCTTGCACAATGACGACATCTCTGCGTTCTTCCGCTCTTGCCTTCGATGCGATTGCGCCAGGGTTTGACGCGCGCTTTGGGGCTTGGCGCAGTGTCGCAGCGCAGCGCAATGTCGTGCGTGCGGCTCTGATAGAGACGTTTCCCGTGGGCGGTCACATTTTAGAAGTGGGAGGTGGAACGGGAGACGATGCGTCATTTCTTGCGGAACGCGGGTGGAACGTGCTTCATACAGATCCTTCTCCCACGATGGTCTCCCTGGCGCGGAATAAACTGGAGCCCTTGGGTTCATATGCAGAGGTCGCATCGGCTGAAGAGATGGATCAGTTCGCGTCCCGATATCTCTCCTCTGGCGGCAGGCAGTTCGACGGGGCATTTTCGAATTTTGCTCCCTTGAATTGTGTCTCAGACTTGGAGCCCGTGGCGTGTGGATTGGCGCGTCTGCTCAAACCTGGCGCGATTGCGATGCTGGTTCTGTTTGGCACGTTTTGCCCTTCCGAGATACTTGTTGAAATTCTCCATGGCCGGCCGGGGCAGGCATTTCGCCGGGGTAAACGCGGCGAGGTTCGTGCGAGGCTTGGTCAAAGCGAATTTCATGTGGTCTATCACCGGCGCACGGAGATCGTGCACGCGTTTGCGCCGTGGTTCAAACTTGAGAGGACGCTGGGGGTTGGCGTGACAGTCCCTCCGAGTGCGGCAGAGCCTTGGATCTCAAGGCATCCTGGGCTTCTTGCGGCGATGGAAAACATTGACAAGATTGTGGCCCGCCCTATGTCGATTTTAGGTGATCACGTCCTCTATCAATTTCGGCGCAGCGTGTGATTGCGCCACTCTTAAAGCCGGATCGCTGTGTTGTCGAGAGAGTACGAAATTCAACAATGCGATTACGGAATCAAGACATTCCAAAGACATATTCGTTGCGTTTATTCAGTAGAGTCCATAGTACGGCAGGAGTGTCGTGCCGAGATCAAAGGAAGAGAGATAACTTTCAAGGCTACCCCAGTCATGACCAATCTAAAACAAGTCGCTGATGTAAGCTTTCCTACGCAGTGGGCACACTTCCGGTTACTCGGATTCGAGCGGATAGTCACCGGCGATACGCGGCCGAATCAGGCCAAAGAGACTGCATTGGCTCTTGTCCTTGGCGATGTGCATAGCTCTCCTCCATTGGTGCGAATTCATTCGCAGTGCACAACTGGAGATGTCTTCCACTCCCTGCGATGCGACTGCCACGATCAGCTCCACCTTGCGCTGCGCACGATTGCGGAAGAAGGAGCCGGCATTTTGCTTTATGAGCACCAGGAGGGGCGCGGCATTGGCCTGATGGAAAAACTGCGTGCCTATGAACTGCAGGAACAGGGCCTCGACACGATCGAAGCCAATCTACGGTTGGGACACGCAGTGGACTTGCGCGATTATCTGCTCGCAACCGATATTCTTCGTTTCCTCAAGATCTCTTCGCTCCGTCTGATGACAAACAATCCTGACAAAATCGGCGCTGTGCTGGCTTCTGGGGTGGACATTGTCGATCGCGTAAGCGCCGACGTCCCAGTTAGTCATCACTCATCGCACTATATCGCTGTGAAGCGGGAACGATTGGGGCATCTCTCATCTCAGGAGGGCCTGGATGGGAAGGTTCATCCGACAGGGAAAGAAGAAGTTCAGACTGCTGCAGCGAGCGGTAATTCGAGGAATACATTATCGAGCGCGCTGCACGATACGGTGGACATTGCTTAGGCACGCCGTCTCGCCTGCGTCCTCTGAAGAGTAACTGACCGAGGTTATGGCCTTCTGTCAGAAACGACGGAAGGCCGCCCTATAAACTGCGCAACGAATGCGCCGATGTTCTCTGCTGCAAGGCAGTTCGCGAGGTGAAATTTGGCGGAAGTCCTGCTTACACACTCGTATCATCTTCCGTACGATTCGAAGCAGTTGCGCAAGATGCAGCCGTATACTCCAATCGGCACGCTTTATGCTGCGACGGCTCTGCGCGACGCGGGCATTTCTGTTGCTGTCTTCGACTCTATGCTGAAAGCGCCTGAGACCGGATTTCGGGAGATGCTGCAGGAGCACCAGCCGAAGATCGTAGCGGTATATGAGGACGACTTCAATTTTCTTTCGAAGATGTGTCTCACGCGGATGAGGGAGGTTGCGTGGGAGATTGCGGAGGCGGCCAAACAAGTTGGGGCCGTTGTCATCGTGCACGGCTCCGACTCAACGGACAATCCGGATTTGTTCTTAATGAACGGTTTCGATTATGTACTTTGCGGCGAGGCGGAGGAAGTTTTGACAGCGCTTTGCCGAGCTCTCTTGTATGGAGAAGAGCTTCCGGCATTGGACGGCCTGGTGACAACCGGCCAAGACGGAGAGGTGGTTCGGAGTCTGCAGGGAATGGCAAAGAATGCCACATGGGCGAATCTCAGTTCACCGGCGCGCGACCTGATCGACCTCGATCCTTATCGCAAAGCGTGGGTGAAGACGCACGGATATTTCTCAACGAATATGGTGTCAAGCCGGGGATGCCCGTTTCGCTGCAATTGGTGCGCGAAGCCGATATCGGCCAACAAGTTCCATCTGCGCGCCGCGGAGGTCGTTGCGGAAGAGATGCTGCAATTGAAAGTAAATGGCGGCGCGCAGCATATCTGGTTCGGCGACGACGTGTTTGCGTTGAACCAGCATTGGGTCGAGCAATTCGCAGAAGAAGTGATTAAGCGTGACGCCTCAATTCCATTCAAGATTCAATCCCGAGCAGACCTGATGACGGAACAGACGGTTCAGCATCTCAAGATGGCCGGATGTGCGGAAGTATGGATGGGGGTCGAGTCCGGATCTCAGATTATCTTGGACGCAATGGATAAAGGGATCACCTTAGCCGAGGTAGCGACTGCCCGCCGTCGCTTGAAAGATGCCGGCATTCGCGCTTGCTTTTTCTTGCAGTTCGGCTATCCGGGAGAGACATGGATCGAACTGCAGCAGACAATTGCCCTCGTTCGCGAGCTGCGTCCAGACGATATTGGGATTTCGTTTTCTTATCCGTTGCCGGGCACCGTGTTTTATGAGCGCGTACGGATGCAGTTGGGCACCAAGCGCAATTGGGCCGACAGCGACGATCTGTGCATCATGTTCAAGGCCGCTTATAAGACCGAGTTTTATCGTGCCGTACGCAATGCGTTGCACGCAGAAGTCGATTCGTGGAAAGAATCGAAGTTGCCTGAAGAGGCCCGCATTCATCTTGAATATCTATGGCTGAATGTGAGTGAATTGGAGCCCGTCAGCCGCGACCCGGATGTTTTCACATTCTCGGCGAACAGTGGCGTGCCTGTTGCCAGTGCGATTGTACCTGTCCAGCAATTGACTTTGGCCAGGAAGGGATAGATGCGGACAGACGAATCCATTCGCGCTCCTGAAAGCTACGACCGCTCCGGTGATGTTGAAGATACATCGTATGCCGGAATCCAGTTGCAGTGCCCGCGATGCAGGACCTCCATGGATGGGGTGCGATGCCTCGTGTGCGGTTTCGATATGGAGGTGAAACGCGGAATCGTCGAGGCGTTGCCACCGGAACGTAGCGTGCGCTTTTTGCAATTCATCCGAGATTACGAGCACATTCGAGCAGCCGAGGGGCGTGGCAGCCAGAACGAAGAATATTACCTGGGACTTCCATATCGAGACGCTACCGGCAGGAATAACGTGCAATGGAAGATCAGGGCGCGAAGTTATAAATGCCTGGTCAGGCGTGTGCTCAAGCCGCTCGGCCGCGGCGCGGCGATTCTTGATCTGGGCGCAGGCAATTGTTGGATGAGCTATCGCCTGGCGCTCGCCGGATATCGGCCGGTGGCTGTGGACCTCTTGACAAATCACCACGACGGCTTAGGGGCTGCGGAGCACTATTATAGGCATCTCTCTTATCCGTTTCCGCGGTTTCAGGCCGAAGCTACACGTCTGCCTTTTTTGTCGGATCAATTCGATGCCGTCGTGTTTAATGCTTCCTTCCATTATGCAGAGGATTACGAAACGACTTTGCGCGAAGCTCTGCGTTGCTTGAAGCCGGGAGGAATGGTGGTTATCAGCGATACGCCGTGGTACTCCAGCGAGGAAAGCGGCAGGCAAATGGTCGCTGAACGGCATACGGCATTTTTGGCGCGCTATGGAACGGCATCGGACTCGATAAAAAGCCGTGAGTTTTTGACGGAAGAACGTCTGCGTAGATTGGAGGAACGTCTGTTGATCCGCTGGGATGTGTATCTCCCGTGGCATGGTATACGCTGGGCGCTGCGGCCATGGATTGCAAAGTTCAACGGACGGCGCGAACCCTCTCAATTCCGTATCTATGTGGCGAGAAAAAATGCGTGACATCGTTTGCGCACCACCGCAGAGCGGGGGAATGTGGATTCATGGAGCGCGCTGCTCGTTTGGTCCCCGGAAGGCCCTGCATGCTTCCATTGAAGTGACCGACACACTTGTCACCAGCATAGGGATTCATTCGCATGTTGCGCCCAATGCGGGCTCCGTCTCCAATCAGATCGACCTGAGCGGGTTCTTGCTCATGCCGGGCCTCATTAACGCGCACGATCATCTGCAGTTTGCGCTATTCCCAAGGCTGGGAAATGCTCTCCATTTGAATTACATCGACTGGGGAGAAGACATCCATAGGACATCGCACGAAGTGATTGCCAGGCATCGCAGTGTGCCCAAGAGTGTGCGTCTCTGGTGGGGGGGCATCCGGAACGTGCTCTGTGGAGTCACGACTGCATGTCATCATGATCCTCTTTGGCCGGAGCTGCAGCGAGGGGATTTTCCGGTGAGGGTTGTACCGAACTATGGGTGGGCCCATTCCCTTGCTCACGGAGGGGACCTGCGCGCGGCGCGTTTTGCCACACCCGCCGAAAGTGCGTTTATCGTGCATGCGTGCGAAGGCACAGATGATCGGGCACGCAACGAGATTATCGAACTTGAGCAGCTCGGGCTTCTGGATGAGGCAGCGGTGCTTGTGCATGGACTTGCACTGGATGAGCAGGGCGTCGCGATCATGCGGAAGCATCGGAGTTCTCTGATTGTTTGCCCCTCGTCGAATGAGTTTCTGTTCGGAAAGCTGCCGGACATGAAGCTGCTCGGGCAGATTGATTCTATTGCTCTCGGGAATGATTCACCGTTGACCGCGGTAGGCGACCTTCTCGATGAGATTCGATTTGCAGCCCGTGCCTGCAATATTACAGCGGTTACGATCTATCACATGGTGACACAAGCCCCTGCTACGATTCTTCGCCTGAGAGAGGCAAGGGGGGCGATTACTGTGGCGGGCGCAGCGGATTTAATCGCTGTGCGCGACACGGGGCTGGATCCTGCAGACAGACTCACAACCATGTCAATGCGCGATGTTGAGTTCGTGATGATTGGGGGACAAATTCAGCTAGCCTCTGAGGGGATATGGGAACGACTCCCCTCAGAATCAAGAGAAGGGCTGAGACCCCTGAGCATTGACGGCACGGTACGCTGGTTGCGTGCACCCGTAGATATGCTGCTGCGCAAAGCTGAGGATGTGTTGGGGGTGGGGCAAGTGCAGCTTGGAGGCCGTTCCATTTCGATTCCTGTTCACGCCGTGTAACTGCTAACGGTTGGCTGGAGGGAGTCCTACTTTGCGAGGTGGAACGAGTCTATGGCACACTTCGGGGTGTTGTCGTTCAAGGGCACCGGGCATTTGAATCCGTTGATCGCCTTGTCTCGGACATTAATCGCACGTGGGCATCGCGTTACATTCTTTCAGGAGCCTGAATTGGAGGCTCGGATATGCGCGTTTGGACCACAGTTCTGTGCGGTCGGTGGAGCATCGCGAAGAGTCGATAAATTCATGCCGCACGAGACGCCGCACAGGGATTTTTCAGATATCTCAAAACTGCGTTCGAGCGTGCTGCGCATGATTGAAGATGTGGAGAGATCTCTCAGAGAAACTCCTGAAGCGCTGGCGCGTGCCGGAGTGGATGCACTTATCCTGGATGAAATTGTACTTTCCGGTCCAACCTTGGCTCAGTTATTGTGTTTGCCTTACTTCATCATTTCTACTTCGGTGCCGCATCACTTCGGATGGGATGTACCAGACAGCCTAGGCCAAGCCGATTCTCGATTTCGCCGTATGCAACGCGCATTGCTCGAAGTTTCAATACTTCGCATGAGAGGGCCGGTGCGGCGCAGGCTGGACCAGTACAGAAGAGAACGGGGACTGGAGAGTATTCGAACGAGCGGAAGAAAGCATCGGGAACTTGCACACATCACCCAGTTACCACAGTGCCTTGATTTCCCACGGCAGGCGCTGTCTCATAGCTTTCACTATGCGGGTCCTCTCACGGATGAAAAGGCACGGGCGGCTGTGGAGTTTCCATGGGAGCAACTGGATGGACGTCCGATTGTCTATGCATCGTTGGGCACTGCATGGAAGAGTGGGGAGAGCACGTTTCGCGTGATTGCCGAGGCTTGCAGTGGACTCGATGTGCAGCTCGTAATTTCGTTGGGAGGACGCCAGGAACCGGAGTCACTCCAAGATCTGCCTGGACGTCCGCTCATCGTTAAGGATGCTCCTCAACTAGAACTTTTGCGGCGGGCGGCACTTGTGATCACACATGCCGGGTTGAATACAGCGCTCGAGACACTCTTGCAAGGCAAGCCGATGATTGCTATTCCTGCGGTCTTCGATCAGCCTGCGGTGGCTGCTCGGCTGGTGCAAGCCGGCGTGGCCATAGCATTGCCGACTGAGCGACTTTCGCCGGGGCTTGTCCGATCGGCGGTTGCGAAGATTCTCGGTGATCCGCGCTATCGAGCGGCCGCTGTGAAGATGCAGTCGAACATCCGTGCGGTTGATGGGTTGAAGCGAGCTGCAGATGTGCTCGAAAAATCCATGGCGAATTTCGCGGCACAGGGAAGGGCGTCGTCTTCGACGAGGTCATCATGAACTTATTTAAAAAGGATGAGCAATATTCAGGCTTGCTGTTCATTTTTAATCGATCACCGATTTAGAGACCCTTTGCGAGAATCCCAAGTTGGTCGATTCCATCTTGGAGAGCGCAATATTGCAATTCATATGTGGGGATGTTTGAGAATACATCGAGTATCTTCTCGTGTTGGGCGCGAATCTCGCCGGCGGAATAAAGATCCTCCCGCATACGCCGCATGGCCGTGCCTTGCGGAAGAGAAATGAGGCGTGGCGTGGCGGACATATGACGATTGAGATAGACAACGGCATGCACTTCGACTTCGTTCCGTGTAGAGAGAGACAGAAGTTTCGAGACTGGAACCTCGATGGACGGTTTCCCTTCCATGCGCGGCGTGATCGAGTGAGGTCCCAACTCGGGAAAGAGCGCTTTGGCGGCCGGCCGGAAACGGACGCGGTGGGCATGTCCGATTACACAAGGGATTGGCGATTCATTGATGAGGTAGGTTGTATCGTCAGAGGTGTAAGTCCATCCCGAACGTGCGCAAGCATAGGCCAGGGTCGATTTGCCTGCACCGGAGTCACCGCAGAGTAGAATTCCCTTGCCCTCTTGGCTGATACACGCTGCGTGTAAATCAGTAACAACCGAGGCACCGAGGAGAAGATATACCATTTTTTCAAGAAAGTTATGCCGAAAATAGAGGCGATTTTTTAGCGCGGATTTGGTAAGCCAAGCAAAGCTTGTATGGGACTTGAGATCAAGCATTGCCTGGTTGTTTGGGTTGGCGACGAGCGAGTAAAGGTGGTTATATTCTCGACGTGTCGGCTCAGGGAGATATTCATCATCTTCGCGCTGGCTAATGCCAATGCGCACTTGCAAAGCTGTCTGTGCCCGACACGTGAGCACATGGCCAAAGCTTTCGGCGGCCGCATCTAATACCTCCGGATCGTTAGTCAGGATTTCCACTGAGAAGCCGAGGGGGTAGAATTTTGCGCACAAGGGGAGCGCCATATTCCAAAGAAGCGCGTCCTGCGACTTTGGTGGACGTCGATCTTCTAAAGGCCGTGAAACTGGCTCAGAGGTAAGCTCTGGTGTCATGCGCGCCCTTCTTTCGTAAGTGAATTTTGCCCATACATCTGTACATCGTTAAGCGATTCGCGCGACCCAAGCCGGAACTCGCCGGATGGGTCCTATGAGCTACAGAGAGATTAGATTGTGCGCAATCGCACATTGTCATCATGAGGTAATGCGATTGTCGATTCCATGCCACTGATGCATATCTGCGAATGATGCTGACAGTTGGAGAGACCATTTGCTGCGGGCATGAATGGAAGCAATCATGACAATTGACTGACGCGGACCAGAAGATCTGGAGACACCATTATTGTAGTTTCTCGCTATGTTGGCATTATGTCGCAACCGTGACTGGCGGTGCGGCGGAGGATAAGCCATGAAGTCATTTCATCAAACTCACGCAGGCGAGCTTACGCCGGAGGCGATGCAACAAGAGATCAGTTCCAAAGGATATGTATTAGTTCGCGGCCTGTTGCCCAATGATGCGGTCACTTCCGTTCTCAACGATGTTACGCGGGTCTTGTCGGCGGCAGGGTGGCTGCTGCAGAATCACGATCCTGCGGAGCGGATGGCGAATATCGATGCTGCGTGCGGCGACCCAGACCCGGCATTCAAACGGGTCTATCAACAGGTTTTCAATTTGGAATCGTTTCATGCGCTGCCCCATCACCACGCATTGCGCAGAGTGATGAAGATGATTGTGGGCGAACAGGCATTTGTGCATCCGAAGCCAATCGGGCGTTTGATTTTTCCTCGTTGCGAGCAATTGGTTGTGCATCCTCATCAGGATTATGAATTTATGGGGGGCGACGCGGAGTGCTTTACCGTGTGGATTCCTCTGCATGATTGCCCGGTTTGTGTGGGACCTCTCAGGATTCTTGAAGGGTCTCATCGTTTTGGAATTCAAAAGCATGACCGAGAAAATCTGCGAGTTCCTGAAATCCCCGCGGGCATGGCGGCAGGAGATGAATGGGCTGGTGGCGATGTGGGAGCGGGCGATGTGCTGATCTTCCATAGCATGACTGTGCACGCAGCTTCTCCGAACGTGTCAGAGCAGCTTCGTCTTTCCATCGATTGCAGGTTTCAGGATGCAAGCCGCTCTCTGAATCCTGCCAACTTGGTATTTGCAGGAGAGTCGGGAAAGTCTTGGGAGAAGACGTATGCCGGATGGCAAGCGGATGATCTCAAGTTTTATTGGAAACAGATGCCGCTCAATTTCAAACCATCGAAGGCGGAATTGGAAGTGTTGGCGCAGACAGCCGCGTCGCCCGCGGCGCGAGCAAAGTACGGCAGGATAGTGAGCCAGTTGGATTGACTCAGAGTAGCTGGGTAGCGAACTCTTTTATCATCTCGCTGGCACCGCGAATGACGCATCACGGGTATTTCAGGGCATAGCACAGAGATACTCGCGGCGCTTCGCTGCTTATCCGGGCCGTAACTCGGAAGCGTCCATGCTGCATATCTATTATTTGCGATGAGGACAGGCGGATCGGGCAGCTATTTCCGATCCGCTGTTTTTAGCTAAAGACAATACGATAACCATCCTGTGACAATTTCATTCAGGTCTTTATTTATATCTTAGGTTGAGTCGATGGACGGGCGAATCCGGACGGCATCGTGCTCGCTTCAACAGTTTCTTCATCACAAATGACAATGTGGAGTTACCCATGAACAACCAAAAAGCAGTGGTCTGTGGCGCTGGTGGCTTTATTGGCGGCCACCTGGTGAAAGGTCTCTTGAAACGTGGAGTGCAGGTTGTCAGGGCCGTCGATATCAAGCCGCTGGAAGATTGGTTTCAGGTAGAGGATGAGGTCGAAAATGTCTCACTCGATCTCAGCGAGAAAGCGAGCTGTTCCACAGCGGTTGAAGGCATGGACCTGGTCTATCAGCTTGCGGCGGACATGGGCGGGATGGGGTTCATTGAGAAGAACAGACTTAGTTGCATGCTCAATGTGCTTACAAGTACGCACATGGTTTCTGCGGCCAAGGATGCCGGCGTGGAAAGGTTCTTTTATGCTTCGTCCGCGTGCGTTTACAACGCAACAAGGCAGACGGGAGCCGATGTAAGTGCACTCAAGGAATCGGATGCATACCCTGCTCTTCCGGAGGATGGCTACGGCTGGGAAAAACTCTTTAGCGAGCGTATGTGCCATCACTTCGACGAGGAGTCTAACTTGACCTGCCGGGTGGCGCGCTACCACAACGTATACGGCCCGAATGGAACCTGGACAGGCGGCAGGGAAAAGGCGCCGGCGGCTATCTGCCGGAAAGTGATTGAAGCAAAAATGTCCGGGATTCCTGACATCCACATCTGGGGAGACGGACAGCAAACACGAAGCTTCATGTATATCGATGACTGTATCCAGGGAACCGAATTGATTATGAACAGCGATATCGATGAACCGATCAATCTCGGTTCGAGCGAGATTGTCACGATCAATGGGTTAGTGGATATCGTCGAAGAGATCGCCGGTGTACGGTTAAAGAGAATCTATCATCTGGATGCGCCCAGGGGAGTGATGGGGCGCAACAGCGACAATTCGCTGATCATGCAACGGCTTGGCTGGGAGCCGTCGATTCGACTTCGCGACGGTCTGGAGAGAACCTATCGCTGGATCGAGAAAGAGATGATGGTGGGCGGTTCCGCATCTGTTCGAGCACGGTCCCAAGAGTTGCACACGGGCCGCGTTCTCACCGCGTGAGCATATTCTGCTTTCTGTTGGCGTGGGATCTAACAATCGAAATTGTTGACGATTTCGTATCAGGACACGGCTTCAATTAAGGCCGTGTCCTGATATGCATATATCTTAGGGGAGTCAGTGTCGCAGGACGTTCCTTACCAGCCGGACGATGTAGATATACGAATTATTTATCCAGCTTTATGAGAAAAAATACTCAATGTGCGCTTTCGGCCTGCACCTATTCCAAAAAGGCTATAGATGCCCAGCGAGCCGTTTGCGCTGGCCTATCAAGCTGAAATCCAAACTATAGACTGCTCAGCGCATGATCATTTTCAAAGATGGAAGGAATGTGGCGTGGACTCTGCATAGGGAGGAGAACACGCTCTACGATTTGGAGATTGAGGCCGTGGAGAGACGGGACCTGGGCCGGTGCATTCGCCAACAGGCGAACATTGCGAATTCCAAGGTCACCCAAGATCTGCATGGCAAGAGCTTTTGCGCGGAGATCTCTTTCTTCATGGGCTCGTTCTGCGGTGCTATCGAACTGCCTGGAGGTGCAGGTGATGCTCGCCGGGGCCGCTGCTTCTTCTTTACTCGAACTGCGTCCGAAACTGTGTAGATAAACCAGGACGCCATGCCCCTCCTCTGCGAGGACGCTAAGGCTCTGTTCGATTAGCTGCCTACATTTGCAGAGCGAGTTACCGAAGACGTCTCCGAGAAGACACTGCGTGTGAATCCGCACAAGCACGGAATCGGCGGTTTCTACATCGCCGACAACTAGCGCGGTGTACGACTCATCGTCGTGGATATTGCTTTTATAGGAGATGGCGCGAAAATCGCCAAATTGAGTGGCCAGTATTTGTTCTTCCGCCCTTCGAATGTTGATCTCGTTTTCGCGACGGTAACGAATCAGTTCGGCGACGGTGAGCATCTTTAATCCGTGCGTGCGGCAAAACGCGATCAGGTCGGGCACGCGGGCCATTGTACCGTCGTCTTTCATGATCTCGCAGATCACCCCGGCAGGAGTGAGGCCGGCGAGGCGCGCCAAGTCCACCGAGGCCTCCGTTTGCCCTGGCCGCACCAAGACGCCGCCCTTGCGAGCCCTGAGTGGGAACACGTGGCCGGGGCGAGCCAAGTCTTCTGTCGTTGAGTGTGGATCAATGGCAACGCGGATCGTGTGAGCGCGGTCGTGAGCGGAGATACCGGTGGTTACACCTTCTTTTGCTTCGATGCTTGCGGTGAAGGCCGTTCCGAAGCGGGAGGTATTCTCATGGGACATGGGCCCAAGATGCAGATGGTCGGCGCGATCCTCAGTCAACGTGAGGCAGATGAGGCCGCGTCCAAATTTCGCCATGAAATTGATGGCCTCGGGCGTTACGAAATCCGCAGCAAGGGTGAGATCGCCCTCGTTCTCGCGATCTTCGTCGTCTACCACAACGATCATGCGCCCGCGCGCGAATTCATCCAGCGCTTCCGGGACAGTGACAAAGGGCGTCGGCATAGCTGCTCCATTCTCCATGCGGCATCCGTGCGTTCTCACTTCAGGCCGCCGAGATATAGAGGTCCCGAGCCTGCTCGAAGTGTAGAGCCACTATAGGAATAATGCGTGCGATCGCAGGGATGAGTTGTCATCCATTTGTCGTTCTATTGCTTCAATCTGTGCGGCTCTGAAGGTGGGATGTATCGATATATAGAAACAAAGGTGTGACAATACCGTGGCAATCGATAAGTGGAAAATGGCCATACTTATCATGAGTTGGAGCCATATTGCTCCATCATTGAACTATGAGGAGGGGGCGTGTCCCATCGTATCGGACTGGTGCTAGCGAGGTTTCATCGAGCAGAGGCGGAGGTCATGAAAGAAGAGGCGCGTAGGAGCGCGAAGGAGTGTGGACTTGAGGTGGCCGATGAAGTATGGATACCAGGCATGATGGAGGCACCGCTGGCAGCGAAACGCCTGCTAATGAAGGGAGGGCTGAGCGGACTGGCAATATTGGGAATCATCGAGCGAGGTGAAACGAAGCATGGGCTGGTTATGGCTCATGCAGTTACAGAAGCCCTCATCGGCTTGCAGCTTTCCTTCATGGCACCCATTGGCACGGCAATCCTGGGGCCGGAGATCGATCCACCGCAGATTGCCTCAAGACTAGAGCCTTATGCGCGTGCTGCTGTTCTTGCCGTGCACCACATGCTGAGCGAGTGAGGGCACCGTGAAGTGTGCTACACGATGCGGTGCAGACGAGAGCGTTCCCGATCCGCGGCGCTTGGTGGAGGAATACAGAAAGGTTCTGGCAGATATTCGAAGTCTGGTTAGTAGGGTGTATGGGAACCGGGCTCATACGCTTTGCCGAACTTGTTGGTGTGGCCCTTTCCTATTTCGCTGGTGGGAACGCGAACTTGGCCGAGATCGAGAGCGTGAGAGTCGACATGGATTGTGCGGGTCAACTTATCGAGATCGATCTGACGAACTCCCTCGACCCAGATATGCAGGGTGTAGCTTCCGGGAGGGACGTTGCGAATCGCGGCGGAATGATTCGCGTCGGTGATTGCATAGAGCGGCGTGGAAAGCGCCACGACGACCGCGCTCATCTCGGGATGAATGTTGCAGAAGATATAAGAAATTCCCTCGTGAGAAAAAGTGACCGACTTGCTTGTTCCCGCCTCGTAGAGGCCGAGATCGAAGCGCTTGCCATCGAAGAGCGAAAATACGTTATGGAAAAAAGGATCGGCGTTGGGGAACTGGACTGCGCTTCCGACGGGGATGACCTGGAGGTGCGGAACGAACGTGCGGTTTTTTTGCAAGAGCCTGTAGTGGTCGCGTGGAATGAAGGGAGCCGAGGGAGTTCCCGGCATTGGTTCTGCCCAGACGACGACGGGCGCGAGGTGCTCCTTATCCTGTCCGCCCGAGCTAAGAATGAGCCGGATATCGACGCCAGCTTCCGGCATAGAGGTGTCTTGCGCGCGCAGAGACGAGCACGCGACCAGGAGCGCGAAGAGGCAAGATAGGAACATACCTGATTGAGATGGTCGCATCAGAATCGATAACCCGCGCCGAGACCAATGATGTTGCTTTGAGAGCCGTTGCCTATGACGGGCGTACTCTCAAGCCGGCGGTACTCAAGAGAAAAGAGGAGATAACTGCTAGGGCTGAAGATCACATTTCCAGTGTAGGTGCGATTTCTGGCGAGGTTCTGATAAATCGTGCCTCCGTCTACGAAATAGTGGCGCAATTCGTTGGCGAACACTTGGTCGAATCCGAGGGCGCCATTGAATTCCAGACGCTGACTCAGCTTCTGCTTCAACTGAGTCCACCCCCCTACGTCGCTGAGTGGACGGCAGTAGTAATTGCCGGGCGAGTCGGAATCTATGCGATAGCCGAAGTCCTTGTAAGCTCCGCCGCCGAGCCCTCCCAGAGCCTGACCGCGATACGCGCTTCCAGAGAACTCAAAGTGGGCAGGCAGGCTGATTCGTTCGTCGATTGTCCCGGCCCACGTATCGAAGCCATAGTTGAAAGAAGTACGATGACGGGCGAATATTCCGCCGATGCCCAGGTGATCCCGATTGTCGTCGCGGGGGGCGCCCAGAAGAGCGAGACGGGCTTCTACGCCAGGCCACCGGCTGTTTTCAGAGGTGCTTGCGGTCGTAGAGGTGGAGAGCGAGGGTTGACCGGGCGCATCTCCAATGTCGATCAGTGCCCCTTCAAGAAGCAGGCTATGCGTACGGGAAAAATTAAGCTCCCGGCTTACGCCCAATTGCGGGTTCCAAGTCCACAAGTTGCCTGACCAAGCGAGTGCCGGCTCCGCGACGGCTGTGAGCGAAGTCGGCGTATCGGGACTCACGATCGGGCGATCGAGCGAAAAATAAGCTTCAGTGCGATCCCATTTAAGGGCTGCCCGCGCGGTGCGCAGCCGAATGAGGCTGTCGTTGGTTCCGTAAAGCCCGGAGTAGGTCGCGGCCGAACTGCTGGGCTGAGGACTGCCACCAAAATCGACACGCAAGGACGCGTAACTTTGCGCTCCGAATAAATGGGGTCCGCGCGCATCAAAGCCGAGAATGGTCTGCTTGATCGTAGCGCCGGTACTGCCGCTGCCGGGGAGTGCCAAAGTCGGAGTGGCGGGAAGGTCGACCTGGCTTGTATTCGTGAACCCGGTGAACAGAAGCATTCCCGTGATCTTTACAGGGTATTTCGATTGGCTTTCGACCTTAGTTTGATCATGCGTTGCGACCTGCGTTTCTAACATCGCTTCGCGTTCCTTCAGGTCCTCCAGAGCGGGATTCGCCGGGCAGAGCGTGGCTCCCGATGCGGGTTGGCATGTTGCCGAGGGAAGGGGGGAAGGCGAGGAACTCGATGTGGCGGACTCCCCATGCACGATCTGACTCTGCAGCGCAGACAACTGCTTCTGCATCTCATCGAGCTGCCGCTGCGACTCCTCCATCTGAGCGCGGGTCCGGGCCATAGCCTCAGCAAGCTTTACCATCTGCTGCGAAAGACTTTGTTGGCTTGGCTCTTGTGCCGGGAGAAGGGAAGAAAGCCCAAACAAGACACATAGGGTTGACACCCGGAACAGGAGGTTCGTGCCACGATCACAGTGACGGACGGGGCTTCGCGGTTCTCTAGATCGGAACGTTTCCATGCGACAACACCTGATCGTGATGTTCAGAATCCGATACGGGAGGGGCATCTTGCCCTGGCCAAAGTCTCGCCACTTTCATCTGAAAGATCGTTTCGCCCGGACGGCTGCTCAGCAGAAGCGCCTCTCCTCCGTGGTCGGTCGCGATACAGTGAACGAGAGTGAGACCGAGGCCCGTGCCCTTCTGTTTACCTTCACTTACAAATGGCTGAAAGAGACTATTCCGAATATTGCCGGGGACGCCGACACCGTTGTCGATGACATTTACAATCATAAACTGTTCCTGTGCCTCAAGGGTGATCGAAACTTTGGGTTCAATTCCTTGAGCCCGTAGAGTTTGGCAAGCATTGAGGAGCAGGTTGAAGATGGCCCGTTCGATCTGTTTGCCATCCATAATAATGGCGGTTTCTGCGGGCTCCGGATACTGAGCCACGATGTCCACGTTCCTGGCGTCCGGGTGGGCCCGCATTGTCGCAAGAGCTTTCTCCAAGACGGTGGTCATGAGTTCGGGAGCCTTTTTTATGCTGGTGCCCGTCCTGCTGAAGATGAGGAGCGACTCGATCATCTCGGTGGTTCCGAGCACGGCGGTGCGGATATCCGCGAAGATTTCTGCACTTTCTTTGGCCGACAGCCTGCTCGATGCCAGGAATTCCGCATTCGCGTAGATGGCGGCAAGGTAGTGTCGGAAATCATGCGATATGGAGCTTGCCATGCGTCCGATTGTGGCCAAGCGCTCGGCTTCGAGCACGGCACGGTTTGCCTGCTGAATCTCATCTCGCATTGCGGAGAAGGCTTCGCTCAATTGACGGACTTCCCGCGTTCCATGTTTTGGGATTCGGTAATTTCGATTGCCTTCGCCAAAGGCTCTTACGGTCATGGAGAGTTCTTCGAGAGGACGCGTGAGAATGCCCCCCAAGAGCATCATCAGGATCGATCCAGAGAACAGGGCAAACGCGCCGACGCTTAAAACCATGCGGTCAATGTGGCTGATCGACTGCTCGACCGGTTCGAACGACTTGAGCACAATCAAGTGCAGCGGCGCAGTTGCAGTATGAGAGAGGTCTTCTGTTGCGGCCAAAAAACGGCTCTTGCCGAGAGTGACGGCTGTCGGCGTCCGCGGCCCTCCGGAGGAAAAAGCCTGCGCCGCCAGACTCGCCTGTGTGGCGGGAGAGAGGGTGCTGGCTACAATCTTTCCATCGCTCAGGAATGCCGCCTCAAGCCCGTTGGGCTGGCCGATCTGCCGTACCGTGCGCTCAATCGAAGTGCCGCTGATAACATAGCCGAGCAAAGTGCCATGTTCTTCGCTGCCGAAGTAAAGGGGCCTCAGGGAACACGCATACAACGACCGACCGTCGATCAAATAGTGACGCTGCGGCGAAGCGAGCAGGGTTTGCAACTCCTGGTCGAGAGCGGCGGGAGTGGAACTGCCTTTTGTGTAGGCTGCCACGATTCGACCGCGGGGGTCTGCCAGAGCGAACAGGTCGTCTCCGCTGATTTCCCAGAATTCGACTGCTTCATCCTGAATGGTGATGTCATCGCCGCTCGTCATTAACGCCTTCAGCGTCGGCAGATCGGCGAGCAGGGCATTCTCCCTGTCCAGTGCAGCGAGGCGTTCGGCTTCCATATCTTCAAAACCGGTAACCGAGCGATTGAGATCCTCAGAAAGATGATCGGTTACTTCGCGACGAAGTTGGTTGCGAACCAGAAAAAGGGAGACACCGGTCACGATCATCGTAACCAGCGCCATGACCAGAACAAGCAGCACATGGGTCCGGATACCCTGCTTGCGCTGACGGCCGGCACTGCTCAGTTCGGGCACGTTTCCCTGGGGCCCATCGTACGGAGTTTCACGGGACAAATTTGTATCCTGCGCCATAGATTGTGAGCAGATGCTTTGGATTGGCGGGATCTGTTTCGAGTTTCTGCCGCAGCTTCAAAATCTGGTTATCCACAGTCCGTGTGGTCGGGTAGAAGTTGTAGCCCCACACTTCATTGAGCAGGACATCCCGCGTCAGGACGTGCTCTGAATTTTCGATAAAGAACTTCAGGAGCTTGAATTCGTGAGCCGTGAGGACGACCGGGTTGCCGCTGCGCCAAACAGTCATTCGCTTGAAATCGATCTCGCATTCCCCAAATCGATGTACGGCAGGGGACAGCACTTTGCGCTGTCTGCGGATCGCCGCCTGTACGCGCGCAGTCAACTCGCGCGGGCTGAAGGGTTTGGTCACATAGTCGTCCGCACCCAATTCGAGGAGTAGCACCTTATCGACGACCTCAGAGATTGCGCTCAGGACAATGACGGAGGTTTCCGACGATATGCCTTTGAAGGTCTGGCACAGCTCCCGGCCTGAGATATTGGGGAGGACCAGATCGAGTACGACGGCAAGGGGCCGCTCGCTGCGAAACAGATCCAGCCCTGTCTTGCCATCTCCGGCGACAGCCACGGTGTAGTGCTGCTCGGTAAAGATCCTGCGGAGCACCTTCTGCATCCGCGGATCATCCTCTATCACGAGAATGGTGCCAAGGTTTGGAGCCGGTCCTGCGTCACCTTGAATCTCTTCCGTCAAGTCGATGTCCTCAACCATGGATGGGGGACCTCCAAGTCTATCTATTGATGATGATGGATCTGAGGGCTATGTACAAGCCGTGACAATTCAGAATTTACAATCCAATGACATATTCCAGAGGGACTCAAAGGATGCTCGGTCTGCATTGTCCGCCCTTCAGTAGCAAATGCCGGGAGATTGTGGGTCCAAGGACCGTTCGGGACCCTGGGAGAAGCCGAACTCGGCGGCGGTAGACGTGATGGCCACCGGTTCCTCCGCCCTCGACGTGCCCCGGGCGACGAGGACGGCAACCAGAGTGACTACCCATAACGGCAACAGCAGGTCAAAGGGTTCCGCCTCGGCCAGGCCGCGAATCAGCACATAAAGCAGCAAGGTGAGCAAAATTAGCCTCTCGGAACGGTTGTTAAGCTTTCGAATACACCACCAGAGGCTGCCATAGAGACAAAAAAGAAGTGCAACTCCAACAGAACCATAAGCATAGAATTGTTGCAGCAGCTCATTTTCGGCGTGCCGGGCTTCGAACTGTTCGCTGCCAAACGGGGGAACGACCTTCCACATGGAGTCGAAGCCATTGCCGAGCCACGGTTTTTCGAGGCCTGCGTCGAAGCAATACGCCCAGATGGCCGTGCGTCCCGTGAGTGTTTCGGCCTGATTGCCGGCCGTGGTGTACACGTCATAGTAGGCTTCGAAAAGGCCCCAAAAAGCCAGCGCGAGAACGACCGTACCTGCGGCGAGCGCCATCTTCTGTTTCCGGCTGATTGCCTGATCCCGAACTACCAAAAATATTTCGCTCAGGAAAAAAGCAGCGAGAGTCGTCTTGCTCAGACTGCGTACCATCGTGACAACTAGAAAAAGGATGACGATTCCCCATTTGCCGTCGTTGCGCCGCGTCAAATATTGCGCGAACAAGATGGCAAATGCGCAGAGGTTGGCGATTTGATTGGTATTGAAGTAGTCGGGATCGCCTAGCCGTAGATCCGTCTGTGCGGGCATGAGCCAGGCGACCAGGGAAAGCAGGCAAGTGCTCCAGATGAAGCCCTTCATTAGCGATTGCGGTATACCCGGAGATGGATTGCCACAGAGCAGCAGAATCACGATTGCGACGTCAGAAGCCAGTCCGCTCCAATAAGAGAGTGAGGAGGCCGGGGATACGGTGACGCTCCAAGCAAGGCTGCAGCAGGAGAGCAGCAGGTAGATGAGCACCCACCGCACTGCCGGCAGCCGGAGGACGGGTTTGACCGGTTGCATTCCGGGGCCCATAGAATGAAAGATCACGACGACCAGCAATAGAAAATTGAGCACAAGGTTCAAGGCAGCGCCGGTGCGTGCCTCCATCCCGAAAAACTGTGCTGCGACAAGCACGGTAATCGCGCGCGCAGAGAAAAAGAACCCCACGGCAAAGGCCATGTTCGAGCCGGCCTGCGCCTCGGGGTTCGCGATCTTTGCAAAATCGATTGCTGAATTCATGAGTCCTTGTCGCTTGCTTTACGTCCCTAGCGGTTGTAGAAATCCGGTTCTCCCAGACTGCCAGCAGGAGGAAGATGACGCATGTAAACCACGATCGACCAGAGTTCGTCGTCGCTGAGAATGCCTTTAGAGCCCGGCATGCCGGAGGGCCAGATGCCGTTATCGAGAACCCACTTCAATTGTCCGTCGGTATATTGCTGCACCTCGGGAGATGTCAGCGAGGGGACGGGAGGCGACATATGATCGGCAAATGGGACGCCTGTATTTTGTCCATCCATTCCATGACAGGCGACACAATAATGCGTGAATGCTCCCTTGCCGTCTGCCCGTGTTTGCAGGTTATCCGCGAGAGGGTTCTTTTGTTTCTTGTTGCCGACGAGAAGGTGATGCTTGGCAGAAGCCATCACTCTGGATTCGTACTTTCCTGGGGGCGTGGCCTTGCAACCGGCCAGACCGACAGAAACTAAGACTGTGCTCATCACCAAGTAGCGGCGAATCATTAGTCCACCACGTGCAGCTTCAATGCCATGGAGCCATGGCCCGTGCCGCAAAACACTGAACAGTGGCCGACAAAGTCGCCGGTCTTGTCGGGAGTGAAGCGTACCTCCGCGGTGTCGTGCGCACCCACTTTCACGTCTACATTCAGTTCGCGGAAGCGGATGCCGTGGGAGGCATCCACACTCTTGAGGACGAGAACCACGGGCTGGCCTTTCTTGAGCGTGATCTCTCCCGGATCGAATGAAAACTTCTTGGCTGTAACCTCAATTCGCCGGGGTGAGTCTTCGCCCCAGGTCTTCGCGGTCGGCAAAGCAAGCATGATCAGAGTCGCAACAAACATAGTCAACAGCAGGGCCTTCTTTTTCATTTCATCTCCTTGGGTGATCGCGTTGCATGTGGGGCGAACTGCCGGGACGAAACTATTTCGACAGCCGCGGTTCGTGAGATTCAATCCACGAGCTTCACTCAGCCCACACTAACGGCTTATGGAGGGTGGGTTGTCATGTCTCAGTCAGCCAATTGTCATGATTCTGTCGGAGGCTACAAAAGTGTGTCTCAGTGGTTGCGTTTGGCTGCACAGGGGGCGAGTATTGCCGCGCTGCGTTGCCAGACTTCGGTCTTGCCGAAGATGGGCGTCCCGATATAGCCGCGGAGCTTCAATACATCGCCGTCGAGCATCATTTGTCCGCGATAGGTGTGGCCGGATTTTGGATCGTATAGTACGCCACCAGAGGCACGGGAAGAGTCGGTAAGGCGGAATTCTTTGCCGATTTCAAGGTCGCAGAGCGCACGGGTGCGCTGCGTCGGATCGGGGTTGTTCAGATCGAATTCAGAGGGAGCCTTTGAACTCAACGAGACAATGCGCAGGCAGATGCCGGTGGGGCATTGCTCGATGCGAATGATCGAACCGGTAGGCTCGCTCCAGTCACCTAGCAGAGGGGATGAGGGTGCTCCAAGGGCAAGCGTTGGGGCAAGAAGAAGAGCGACCACCAAAATGCGAATACGCAGCATCTAGTTTCTCCTAATTTTGACTGGATGGTTATACGGCCGATCCTGAGAGTTAGCAGCGCATTCCCAGAGTTTCCGTATGGATCGAGGCACCCGGTACGCGAGTGGCTGCGAAGATGTCAGACAAGGCCGACGGCCAGACTCGTGTTATGTGTGCGAGCGCCGGCATGGCAACGATGGCGCGCGAGAGCAGAGTGGAAAAATAAAGGCGCCGCCCGAACTGATGGCGAACCTCGTCGTGGAACACCGCAGCACTTTTGCCCCTGAGGTAAAGCTCTGCGGCGCGCCGGGCAGTGTGCAATGCGATTCCCATACCGTCTCCACAAAGCGAAGGAATCACTGCTGCCTGATCTCCCAAACGCCATGGCGATTCTGTTCCGAATGACGATTCGACGCTGAACCCGTAGGGGATGGAAGAGAGCGTCAGAGGCCGGCCGAGTAGAGACTCAGCTCCGGTCAACCGGCGTTCAAGATGCGGCGATTGCAAGCGCATGTATTCAAGAAGGCGATCCCATCGCGACCCCATCGAGCGAAGCTTCTCACGGCTGATCAGCGCGCAGAGGTTAGCTGCATTGCCTTCCACCGGCTGCAGTCCGGCGTAACCTCCGGGGTAGAAAATCAACTCCACATTTCCCGCAAGCTGTGCCGATTGCTCCGGCGACAACCTGAAATACATTTTTAGAGCGACCAGGGAGTTCTGCGATCTATTCGTCTGGCGCTGCCACCCGCGCAGATCGTGTTTGCCGGTGGCCAAAAAAGCTTCGCTTCCGGAAATATACATTGAGATATGAGACGCATTGGTGATCTTTGCACGCCACAGGCCACGAGATTCCTCATCCGCGGGAGGCAGCAGTCGCTCGACGGTGAACCCGCGAAGAATGTTTGCTCCTGCCTGCTTTGCGCGTTCCAGCAGGGCTTCGTCCAGTGTGCGTCGCGTCAGGGAAAGAGCCTTGGAAGGCAATGTAATCTCCGCCAGCATCTCCCGGGCAACGATCCGCAGAGAGTGAATGGTTTGAGCGCCCAGATTTTCCGGATGAATACCGGCGCGTCGAAGAAGAGGAAGGGTCTCAGGGCTGAGAAACTCTCCACAGACTTTGTGCTGGGTGGTCTTGGCCTTTTCGATGACGACGCAGTGGCGGCCCGCTTCGGCCAATTGGATCGCGAGAGCAGATCCCGCAATTCCGCCGCCAATGACCAGTGCATCGTGATTGAGGGAAAGAATCATGGCTGTTTGACCCGTGACACACAGATGCGTGCCGGCCATCGTACATCGATTCGAATCTGCTGCTGCGAAAGGCCGGCGTTGCAGATGTAGTCCCGCCAGTCGGCCGGAGAAAATGCACGGCGAATCGAGATGGGACCGTCGTTGCGAATGAAACGATGCCAACGGACCGCAGCCGCCAATGCCTTGAAAGCTATATACGCGGAGCGAGTGCGATAGAGATCGTTGACGAACCAGCCTCTGCGCGCCGTCTGCTCCATCCAGCGAAGAAACTCCAGAATCTGCTCATCGTTGAGATGGTGCGTAAACAGGGAACTGATGACGACATCGATTGCCCCATCCTTTGCGTTCAGTGAGTCCGCTTCGCCCACGACCCAGCGAATGCGGCTGGCAACGGGGGAGAACTCACGCGCGGCGCGAATTGCGTGTGGGTTCAGATCCACTCCGGTAAGTCGAATCTCAATCCCTTCATGCGCGGACCATCGCTCGATGCGGCGGAGCATATCGCCGCCTCCACAGCCCACATCCACAACATGCAAGGGAGATTTTTTATCGTTCTTCCGCGCCATCTGGCGCAGCCACTGGATGGTCGGTGCGTAGGCTCGCGTGAACTGGTTCACCTGGGCAAGGTCGCGCAGGCAGGCACGCAACTCGTCGTATGTGCAGGGCCCATCCATTAGCTCTGTGAGATGAGCTCGTACGTCGAACCGGGCCAGAGTCAAGGGGCCCTGTTTCATGGTTGCTTCATGGGTGATGGAATTAGGCGACATGGAAGCTCATGGTTTCCGCTGTCAATCCCGGCCCAAACGATATGCCGCATCCGCGCTGGCCGGGAGTAGCCGTGCGCATCAACTGTTCCATGACAAACATTACGGTGGCCGAACTCATATTGCCAAAGTTTTTCAGAATGGAGCGGGAAACGGCCAGTTTTTCCGGCTCCAACTCAAGACCTGCTCCGACTGCATCGAGAATCGAGCGGCCGCCTGGATGCACAGCCCACAATTCGATGTCGCCGTTGGGATTCAGATCACTGGCATATTCACGCAAGGCCTTCCGCAGTTCTCCTGGAACCTTGCTGGAGAGCTCCATGTCGAATCCCGCATCTCCAATACGCCAGCGGATCAGATCGCGCGTGTTGGGTACTTCGATAGCCCGGAACCGGTCGAGTGCAATGCCATGACTATCTGCGCGGATCAGGCTTGCGGCGCAGCCATCGCCGAAGAGCAGGAATGACAAAATTTTCTCGATCTCTTCCGTTTCCTGCAAATGGAGCGAACAAAGTTCGAGGTTGATCATGAGAACGCTGCGTTCGGGTTGGGAACGCACGATGTGCCTTGCAAGTTTAAGCCCGTTGATTGCGGCATAGCAGCCCATGAAGCCTACCATTGTGCGTTCAGTGCCTGGATCAAGCTGTAAATGTTCGACTGCGGCAAAATCGAGACCGGGCGCGTAAAGGCCCGTACAGCAAGTCACGATCACGTGTCCTATATCTTTCCGCTCGTCTTCCGACAGAGCCAGCTTGTCCAAGGCGCATCGCAAAAGGCGCGGCGCAAACAACTCGAAAATCTCCATACGCTCTCTCGTAGCAGGAAAGCCCGCGGAACCGAAGAGAGTGTGTCCGTCGACCGAACCCGTCGCTGTTTCTCCATCCACTTTAACGAATGAGAAGCGATGGTCGATTCCGGAGCGCTGAGCCATGTGGCGCAACAATGCGCGGGTACGGTCGTTCTTAACGCTTCCTATTACGTAGGCAGCAAAAGACTCATGCACGTCATGTGGAGGAGTGGCCGTTGCAATACGGCTGATGCAGACCTGAGTCATGGGCGGACCTCGTTTCTCTGTGCATCCGATGCACTGATGTTTAGATGCCGTGGATACTTGCGGAGTCCAGACAGTTGCCAGGCAATATGCCATAGAAACGCAGGATTGGCGCGAAGATAGCGACGCCAGAGGCGACCTGGATCTTGCATGAGCCGATGGAGCCACTGCAGGCCCGCCCGTTTGACCCACCGCGCACAATCACGGATCAGCCCAGTGTGAAAATCGAATGCGGCGCCGACGCCCACCATGAGAGGCACCTGGAGGCGGTCAACGTGCTCGGCCATAAACCGTTCCTGCCTGGGAGTGCTGATGCCTACCCAAACGATGTCCGGCTTGGCTTCACGAATTTGCGTGGCCAACTCAAGCTCCTGCTCCGCTGTCAAATCGCCAAATGGAGGCGTGTAGATCCCGACGATCCGCAATCCGTGGAACCTGTTCTGCAGCTTCTCGCGCAGGAGTTCGGCTACACCGGGTTTGCCGCCATACAGGAAGTTGCGATAGCCACGTTCCGCGGAGAGACGACACATTTCCGCCATAAAGTCGGGTCCAAAAACACGGTCGATCTGACGGAGCCCCTGCAGGCGTCCCACCCAGGTCATCGGCATGCCGTCCGCAGTATTGATCAGAGCGTGATTGAAGATTTGCATGAGCGATGGATTGGTCTGTGCCTCCATGACTCCGTGCACTCCAGCCACACAGATATAGGCTTGGTCATTTGCGGTCGCGATCCATTTGTCGGCAAGCTGCACTGCCGCGTCGAGATCAAGGGCAGATATTTTAACGCCAAGAACATCCGCATGAGAATGAAGAAAATCCGATCGGGTCATTGACTACTCCACTAAGCAGGCCGACAAGACGACAGAAAGGTCGTCGTATTGAGACAGGGATGAATTCAAACTCCGCGCATGGCGAAGAACAAAGTGTGAATCAGGATTGAAATATCCAGGAAGAAAGATCGATTTCGGATGTAATCGAGGTCGTATTGAATGTTTTCGTGGATCTGCCTGGACCGCCCCGCGCTCAATTGCCATAGGCCGGTAATCCCGGGAGTTACGAGAAGCCTCTTTCGGTGGGTGGCGTTATAGCGCTCCACGATAAATGGCATCTCGGGCCGTGGGCCGACCAGGGACATGCTGCCAAGTAGAACATTGATCAATTGAGGCAACTCGTCCAGACTGGTATGCCTCAGAATCCGGCCGACACCCGTGATCCTGCGGTCATGAGAGGAAACGGGAGAGAAATCATATTTGGCTGTGTCCACGTGCATCGAGCGAAACTTGTAAATGTTGAATAACTTTCCGTTATGTCCCACGCGTTTCTGTACGAAGAATGCGGGACCCGGTGAGTCGAGGCAGATCAGAATCGCACACAGGATGAACAATGGGGCCAAAAGAATCAAGAGCAGAGACGACACGAGAATATCGATTCCTCGTTTGACTACGCTGTAGGTCAACTGCTTTCTTGCGCCGCCGGTCCGCGTCAATATAAAGTCATCGATTTTTATAGATCCGATCCGCCTCGAATCGAGATCGGAGGCATCGCAAAGAAACACTACGCGGACATCAACTTGTTCCGCCGCTTGCTTGGTCGCGACTGCGTCCTCTGAGGACATAGCCGAATCTGTCACGATTAAGACATTCGCCTGGCAGGCTTTCAAGATAGCGGCCGTAAGCTGTGCATGGGCCACCGGCACCGAGCAGTTGCAATGGAAAGTCGCATTGGAAGCCCGGTCATGCTCAGGGGTCATGGCATTAGTAATGATCCCTACAGGGCGAAGCCCGAGGCGCGGAGAGTCAGAGAGCACCGATGCAAGATGCTGCCCTGCCTGGGCTTCTCCATAAATGAGCACCCGCTCGACTCCGTATCCCGATGCGTGCACGACTCGAACGAGTAAGAGCAATATCAGCTTCTCGCTTATCAGCAGGATTGGAGTGATGGCGCACGCGGCAAGAATTGTTCCGGCAAAAGAGGAGAGATTCAAGCTGAGGCAAGACAAGATAGCGAGCGCCGACGCTAACATTGAGGCGCGGAGAATACGCTCTGTCTCTCTGATCCGGGGAAACGTTCTGCTGCCGGAATGGAGACTGTCGTATCTCATCAGGAATGCGCCAGCCATGCCAAATCCGATACTTACTGCCGCAACTGTTCGGAGCGACTGGGGAAATGCATCTTCGCCCAGAATCCCGCGCACCGAAAGACATGCGAAAAACATACTTAGTCCGCAGGTGACCAAATCCGCAAAGGTCTCGGCGATCCCCAATATGCGTTGAAACTTCTCCCGCGAGATCGTCGGGCGCCTGACATTGGCAGCCGTGCGAGAGCCCGCAAAAAGCTTGGGTGCAACAGAATCAGAAGCGGCCATGCTCACCTCCTCTTGCGCAAAGTGCCGAGAGTATGCGTGTCGCTCTCATAACGACTGTCTCTCTGAAGTTGGGTGCAACGAAGACGAAAACGCGGTGCTACGCGCTATGGATGCAGTGGCAAGAAGTCTTCGATAAAGCAAGACGTATTGCTCACCAAGAACGGGAGCGGAGAGATGAGGAAACTCAACCGGAACCTGTGTGGGACGTGAAAGAGTTGAAAGGATTGCCTGGGCGAGCCGTTCCTCTTCACCTTTGCCAAGGGAGATAAAGTTGCAATGTTCGCGGCCTGCTTCTTGAAAGGCTGCGATATCGGAACAAACTACTTTGCATCCGGCCAGAAGCGCCTCGACCACTGGTAAACCGAAGCCCTCAGTGCTTGAAGGAGCCACCAACGCTTTGCAATTCGTATAGCACCACTGTAGTTGCCGATCGGACAGCCCTTCGAGCAACTGAACCTGTTCGCCCAATCCTCGATTCTCTAGCAAGCGCCGAATGCGGATCGTCTCAGGGCCGGTGATTCCGACCACAAACAGTCTCATGCCGCGAGGAATTTTTTTCGAACGCAGAAGACGGTCGAAGGCGTGAATCAGAAGAGGAATGTTTTTGTTGCGACGATGCTGTGCGACACAAAGCAAGAAAGGTTCATTCTTCCACTCCGAAACAGGAGACTCCGTGGCACACTCCGAGGCAGGCTCTACGCAGTTATAGATACGGCTCGATTTTGCCGGGACGCTCGCCGGCGTATACCGAGCGAGCCGGCTGTAGGTTGTATCTGAAACGCAGGCGATTGCACCCACATTGCGCAAACATTGGCGTAGCACAACGCGATTAAAGATGAACTTAGGAAATCCGAAATTCATCGGTATCTCATACGGATACAAATCGTGCAGTGTTACAACCGTGGGGCAGGGGTACTGTGAGGCATTCACGGGCACCGGATACGTCAGGTGCACGAGATCGACATTCAAGGAACGAGCCAGCAGCGGAAGCTCGCGGTAGTACCAGGAGTTCCGGCCAAGCGAACTCGCGCCCATCTGGGCGATATGGGTATGGAGCCGGGCATCCGAACTGAAGCCCGCGGTCCGCACCAGTTCACGCTGCCATGGAGCGACGACCAAATGTACGGCGGAAACCTCTCTCTGAAGCAGTAGGCATCGCACCAGATTCAGCGCATGACGTTGGATGCCGGACATTCCGGAAGAAAAAGCAGCAGCGGCTACCAGAATCCTCATGGCTCCGGTACCTCCTGAAATTTGTGGATTTTAGAGCCCGGGGATTCGGCGGATTTTTTGCCACCTTCGAATCGACGAATAAGAGGCAGGCAGGCCCGCACGTCATAGGCTGCGTTGGTGAGAGGTCTTCTCACGCCTCACCTCGTCCCACGATTCTGAGCCTGCGGGTTCTGTTGTGGAGTACCGCGAGAATCTCAGTGCCCAACTGCTTAGCCGGATCGCTGTCGTCGGTTTCATCCCAGCGCGCGCGAGAAAGAATCCATATCGACGTTACTGCGAACGCTATAAATGTCAGCAGTAATGTCAGCAGCACCCGAGGAGGAAACGCCTTTTTTTCAGGCAGACTCGGTGAATCAATGATGCTCACAACCGGCACATCTTTTACTTCCTCGATGCGTGACATCTCATACTGCTGCGTCAACAATTCAAAGACTGTCTCCTCGACTTTTACGCGGCGATATAGATCCGCATATGGAACGGCGAGCCGGGGAATTTGCCGTAACTGCGGATACAATTGTCCGTTTCCCTCTGGGCGCGCCTGCGTTCCGGCAGAACCTGTTGTGACAGGGGCCAATTCCCCAGAGGAGCCAGCCATCTGCTGTAACTGCTTCTGCAACGTGGCAATGCGCGCCTCGGTTTCCTTTACGCGGATATTTCCATCACCATAGATTTGCCGAAGAGATTGCAGGCCCGATTGCGCAACCAGAAGCTCCCCTTGTACGCGTGCGCCGGCCTCGACCATGGCGCGCGTCTGCTCTTTGATATCGATTGTGCTGTTGCGGCTTGAGAAATCGCTTAGCTGCAGTTGCGCCTGCTCAAGATCACGCTGCACAGCCCCCAGCCGCGCTTCGATGAACACGCGCTCGCGGTGCGCGGTCGATGCATTCGTCGATGTGACCAGTTGGTTGAGTTCCCGCAAGTAGGCTTGGGCAAGATCGCGGGCTCGTTCCGGGCTCGTGTCGAGCACCTCGATCATAATTACTCCGCTCTTCTTGTCGTCGGTAATTTTCGTATTGCGTGCGAGCCGCTTCGCGGTATCGATGCGATAGCGTTTCCTGTATACATGCTGCAGGCCAAACCGGTCGATAAGATGTCCGGTCACGGTGCCACTTCGCAATAGATCGATGAAGAGAGCGCCCGTTGAATGTCCACCGAGCAGGCCGCCAGCCAATGTTCCCAGAGCGCCTAAGCCAGTGGAGCGGCTCGCAAGCGCGGCCAGCATCATCGCTCCAGAGTTCGACTGATCCGGGGGCATGATGCGGGCGACGGACCTGTATTGCTTCGGCATCAGGAATGCGATCGCGAGACTCACTACGAGCGCGATTCCGGTGACCCTGGACAGCAGACGCCGATTCTTCCAAAGCAGCGTGGCGCGCACGAGCCACGTCGGCTGCTCGGCAGCCGGACGGTGGCTCACTGGAGTGGTCGGGAGAACTGGAATTGGTGTAGTAATCATGGCGCCTATATGGCCGCGATTGCGGCGGTGATTGCGATCGAGGAGGCAAGTTGCGCTGTGGTCAGTAGATTGCGCCACGTCAAGGAACTTCCAATGATCTTCTGCGGCACAACAACTACGTCTCCCGGATCGAGTTTGGTCGAGAGGACATTTCCATCAAGCCAGCCGCCGGAATGCCGGCCAACCACCGAACCATTTGCACGAATGATGAAGACGTCTTTCCTGTTTGCAGTAGCGTTGGTTCCGCCAGCGCGGCTCAAATACCAGCTAGCCGTCTTATCGGGAGTGAAGGTGAGTGCGGTCGCGTTATAGACCTGGCCGGTGACAAGCACAAAGCCCGGGCGTTTGGGAATCGTCAGCACATCTCCACGGCGTAGCTCGATGTCGGCCGGCGTATTAGCCCAGCTATCGATATTGGCGTCGATATGAATCACCATGCGGCCTGTCGGCGGGTGATTCTTGAGGTCCGCCAAGACCTGCTGCTGCTGCGCTTTCACGAGTTGCAATTGGGCGCCTGCCTCGGGGCTTGGAGAGATCTTGGATGTCGAAGCGTTTGTCTCGATCTGTCGAACAAGTTGCTCGCGGCTCTTCTCTTCCAACTGCCGAACCTGGTCACGAACCAGCACCGCCCCTGCGGAGTATGCCGTTGGCAAAAGGCCGCCGGCGCGCCGCAATACGGAACTGAGCCGCTCGCCATCCTTGAATCCATAGCTGCCTGGGAACCGGACCTGGCCCGCAATCGTGACCGACTCGCCAATATCGGTCCACCCCGTGATCTGGTGAATCGAGAGGATATCGCCGGGCTTAAGTGCGATGTCCGCGTTTGGATCGGCCCCGGACACAGCCACTCCGATTCGAACATTGGTGAGGTTCTCGATAATTTGATTGCCACTTGTGATGTTGTAGCTTGTGAGGTCGGCGCTCTCCAGCAGTGCACTTCGCTTGAAGCCGCCTGCCATGCGCACAAGCTGCGCTGCGGTCATTCCTTTTGACAGGGGATAGACTGCCGGCCGAAGCACTTCTCCACGAATCGTGACCTTTGGTGTATCGATTTCATATCGGCCGAATACGCGTATGGTGTCGAAGGGTTGCAGGTCGATGTTTGCATTACCGATCAGCACCTCAGGCACGTCGAACTCAATCGTCTCTGCGTGCAGATCCGGAGCAACCAGACGTACAATCTCTCCGTGGGACGCTGGCTCAGGAAGCAGATCTCGATAACTATGGAGCACATCGCTGAGACGCATTCCTTCGTTAAAAGAGAAGCGGCCGGGACGAACAACGTGGCCCTCCAGATAGATTGCCCTCTGGCTGTAGGGAAGGATCGTTTCCACGCGGATGCGATCTCCATCCTTCACTTCGAATGCATTCACGGCATCGCGTTCAGTCTGCGGACTCTTCTCTCCCGCGATATGCAGCGCCACTGTTTCGCGCTGCTCGTTTGCATTGATTCTCTCGATGGTGATGTGGCCCAGCGATGCAGAAGCGGTGAAACCTCCGGCATCCTCAATTGCTTTTGCGAGTGTCGTTTCGCCATTTTTGAGTTCATAAATTGCGGGACGCTTGACAGCGCCGGCAATTGCGACCTGTGCTCCAGCCGGCGGGACCTGCAGCGTGTCTCCGCTCTCGAAGCGCACATTGGCATTGCGAACCCCGCGCAGCAGAAAATCGTAGAGATCGATGTCTTCGATGACACGATCTCCGCGGAGATGGTGCACGGTGCGCAGGGAACCGACCGACGTTGGGCCGCCCGCGGCGTAGAGTGCACTCACCGGAGTCGCCAGGGAACTGATGTCGTAGCCACCGGGCCGTTGCACATCGCCCACTACGTATACCCGCACCGAATGCAAGCGAGACACAGTCACCGCGACCTGCGCATCGCGAAACTGCGGTTTCAGGACTCCTGTAATAAGGCTCTCCGCCTGCCCGAGAGTGAGTCCTGCAACCTGCAGCGCTCCTGCCTCAGGCAGCATCACGCGCCCATCGCGTCCAATCTCACGCGTGACGGTCTGACTTATGCCTCCCCAGATTTTGAACTCCAGCGTATCCCCGGCACCCAGGACATAGTCTGGGCCCAGCGGAATATCGAGCGGCGTGTTCTGGTTGGCAGCTCCCCTCATGGCCGAAGAACTACTCCGGCTGATGAACACCTCGGAACCGAAGCGCTTCAAGGTTGCGGTGCGGTCCGGAATCTGAGTGTAGAGATCGCGCATGGAGCGCAAGTTGTACGGAGCCGTGCGGCGGAGCACTTGCGGTGCATCTGTCGAGGCTGGCGCCTGCATATTGTTGCGAGGGTTTCTAGTTTCGCTGGTTGGGGAAGCCTGATCCATCGAGCTATTCCCGTCTGAATCGGATCGAGACGAACTGTGTTGCATCCGCTCGCCGGTTGCAGTAGAGGCGACATCGTCGCGGAGAGTTGGGGAGTCTGCAGAAGATTCGCGTCCGTTCCCCGTCATGGAGCGAGCGATGTCGGACGTTGGCTGGGCTCCGCTCTCTGCTACAAAACCGCGGGCTTGAAGAAACGTAGTGATGCTTGCCCGCAGATTCTCGCTGGTGGAGATCTGCTGGTAAAGCATTTCGTCAGAGATGTTGTTCGGATCGAGCTGCGTGCCTTGCTCCTGCATGCGCTCTGCCGCAAGAGACTTTAGCTCCGTCGTAATGTCGGGATTCTGTTGCAGGATGTTGATGATCTGATCTGCAGAGAGAACTTCTGTGCCGGAGGGGTTCGCCGAGGCAAAAATCGGCCTTTGCTCTTCCTCGGTATTGGTACTGTCGCCGAAGATGGATGCGGCAACACCGCTGCTCTGGCTTTGCGTGGCCTGCGCCGGTGTACGACTTGAATCCGCCCCCATCTCGATGTCTGTCGTGGAGGGCGAGGGAAGCGGCATCTGGCCCATGGCCGCAGAGCTCAATAAGCAGAGCATTGCAGCTACGGATCCGAAGATGAGCGGACCGTTCCATGAAAAGAAGCCAGATGTATTGGTTCGAACGACTCGTTCCGCGCGATGACTGATCGTGTTGAAGCTGATTGATAGGGGCATAGTTTTCACTCGACACTGTTGACCTTAGAAAAATCAGGAATATTGGGTGTCATGGGGTAGTAAGGGAAATGTCATCCCTTTGTTAAGTGCAGCCCGCCAGGAAACGGCTTTGTTTTGGCCTGCGGTCTGCGGCTCAATGACAATCGATTGACAATCCACAGTACATCTGGAGACACATTGTCGGGCCGAGGCGGATAAAGTGGTGTTCATGCTGGGTCCGATACTCAAGAGTTTTCGTGCCACCCTGCATTCTGGTTGTTCTCCGCACCACGCGCTATGGAGCCAGCCAGGAAACTTCGCCGACCTCTGGTGGAGTCGCGTGCTTTTTTGACAGGTAACAGCAATATATGAGAAACCGGAATTGCATATCGCTTCCTGTTTCCCGCATGAAAGGGAAAATAACTATGAATCGGAGATACGCTCTTGTATGCCTGCTCGGTATGCTTGGCATGGTGACGGTCTTGATGAGCGGCGCCAAGACGGCATTAGCCAACCCATCTCAGAGCACGACAGAAAAAATGTCG
Source organism: Terriglobales bacterium (assembly GCA_015654835.1). Lineage (GTDB taxonomy): Bacteria > Acidobacteriota > Terriglobia > Terriglobales > Acidobacteriaceae > Telmatobacter. The sequence continues at coordinate 704 of JAATGG010000241.1, read as the reverse complement.
AGCCAGAATAGATCGGCTCAAAACTCCGGCCAGACTCAGGACGATGGGCAACGAGTGTTCGAGCAGAATTGCTCGCGCTGCCACACCGCTCCAGACGGTTTCTCGCCGCGTATTTCAAAGACTGTGGTGCGGCACATGCGCATGCGCGCGAATTTAAGCGCAGAAGACGAACGTGCGCTTCTGCGCTTCTTTAACCCCTAAGCCAATGCCCGTTGGACGATTGGTTGCATATCAGCAAGGTAACTAGGATGGAGGGCGAAGCGAGAAGGAGGGTATTGTTTCTTGGATGCTAAGGACACATATCATCTCCGTTTCCAAGTTTCGCCCTGCCTATGCCGAATTGTTTTTACCTTTGCAGCACGAATCTGGATGTCTCAGGGACACAATTGAATTATTGGCGCGAGAGGTGTTGCTCAGCTCCGACATAGTGGAGAGCAGTATTTGCAAGATGTTGGATGGATTCTTCGTTTTCGGCATGAATAACTTCTTGAGCGGCTTGGCGAGGCGCGTAGTTGAAGCGCAGGTCAAACAACAACCGGGAGATGAGAGAAGGGAGGGTTGGAATGATTCGCATCAGGAAAGGCAATCCAAAGCTTATTCGAGCCATTATTGCGAGCTTTGGCGAGCCTGCCGAGACGACTCGCATGCGGATGGCGTCATTCACCTCACGCGACTGGAAGCGCACCGAATTTTGGCTCGACACG
>JAATGG010000211.1 GCA_015654835.1 Terriglobales bacterium | reverse complement strand
TCTCCTTATTCATGTCCATTTCCTCTCTTCCCGGGCGGCATCCCACATAGTATGTCTGCCTGTTTATTTCCCGGATATCTGTGAATAAGCTTAGGAGGAGCGCGAAGAGCAGTCCAATCGTTTGTTTGGAACACTCTGATTCGTGGGCCGAATTACAGCGAGATCCATAAAATATGATTGTGTAGTTAATCTGTGCTTGTTTTACTTCTATAGCGGGTTATATATAGCTTCAATAGGTTTCGTAATTATCCATGCTTGTGGAATGACGTAGCGAGAGACACAAGCGATTCGACTAACGACGAGCGATTGTCCCGTGCCACGGCAATTGCAATTTCTGAATCTCCTACTGAGTAAGGAAGAGGGCGGACAACGACTTTACACGACTGCGCCAGAACTACAGATTTCGGCAGAATCGCAATTCCCGCTCCGGCACCAACCAAAGAGATTGCAGTATACATTTCACCGGTTTCCTGAACGATATCCGGGCTGAATCCTGCGGTGTTACACATTTGCATTAAGTGGTCGAAGAACCCAGGCGCCCACCGACGACCATAGAGGACAAAGCGTTCATTACGAAGTTTGCTCAACTTAACTTGCTTGATGTGCGCGAGGGGGTGTTCTTCGGGAAATATCACGACGAAAGGCTCACGGTGAATCACCGTTGTCTTCAACTGGTCGTGCTCAAGAGGCATACGAACAAACCCTATATCGATGGACTTATTCAGGAGCCCCTCAATTTGATCAGTAGTGCGAATGTTACGCAAATCGAGAATGACCTCAGGGTACTTTTTTCGGAACGCGACAACAATGTCCGGAACAATCTCAAGCGCAGCAGAAGAAACGAATCCGATGCTCAGTTTTCCCAATTGGCCCTTGGCTGCCTTCCGCGCACGTTCTGCTGCTTCATCCGCACGTTGCAAAACAGCGTACGCCTCGCTGAGAAAGACTTTTCCTGCATCTGTGAGTTGCACGATTCGGCGATTACGGAATAGAAGTTGGACTCCGAGTTCTTCTTCGAGGCTGTGAATCTGGCTGCTCAGTGCCGGTTGGGAAAGATGAAGTCGATTGGCCGCCCGTATGAAACTCAACTGCTCTGCGACGGCAACGAATGAATGCAAATGCTTCAGCTCCATTCCTTATCCTTTCTCTAGTCCCTTGATCAGGCAAGTAAAGAGACCTCCCGTGCGCCTCTTCATAGCCGTGCGGCGCGCTCAGAATGCCTTCTTTGTACTGCATTCGCGCGACTTTACTTCCGTCACCCGTTTCCAGCCATATTGTAAGATCGGCAGCGTCGGACTATACAACTCCAATCGATTCTGCAGCGCAAGCGGCTACCCTAATAAGGCTGGGGAGGTACGATGAACGCACACTATTGATCTGCTGGATATTCTATGCCAATGTAGACTTGGTTTGACTCAAATGAGTCGAAATCACGAATGCCAGCAGGTCATCGCTTGATGGTCTTCCTCCGATTCAGGCAACATCGTTCTTGAAGCATATGAAAGCCAAGGCGTGCGGGTATCCTGGTGAAGTGCATAATCTGGCGAGTTCCTCGAATATTTGCTGCTCACTTTGAGTCGATGTGGGGACCTTACTTTGCTCCGTATTTAGAGGCTGTTATGAACTTTGAATCAATATAGAGACTTTGCGTGTGGCGGTGGAGTGCTGAGCATGGAGGGATGGGCCTGAAGGGTGGAGTAGAGTACCCTCCTTCGAATCCACGCCAATGTGCGCCTTCATCCCGAAGTACCACTGATTCCCTTTGCGCGTCTGATGCATCGCCGGATCGCGCTCCTTGTCCTCGTTCTTGGTCGACGACTGAAACTCTGCTTGCCGAGCCAAAGTTAACTGCTGCATCCCCGATCATCTCCCCTGCTTCAACTCTAACCAATAACAACGCAAACGCGGGAGTTCTTCAGAGGTTCCCTAAAAATGAGAATCGTCGAGAGTGCGGCACAAAACAAAAATAATATTCCTAAAAGTGCGACTCCAATGCTCTGTATTGGAGTCGCTCGCGGGCTCCCCTTCCAAAGAAATTCATCGACAGTTCGACCTGAACGAAGCATATCCAGCCATAGGATGGCCCGCTGTTTCATCTCGGCTTCTTCACGGATACGGTCGAGTTCGGATTTCTGTTGCACTTGTCCTCCTGACTCAGTTGATAGCGCACGCTAGTGAGTGGAAAAACCAATCAAGCGCGGGCATTCCTGCTCCTGCCTTTGCATCTCCCGTTTCGCTATGCCCGGCACGTCCTGTCGCAAATTTGCCTTGTTTCGTGTAAGCGTCCGAAGAACCTTTCAATTACCCACAAGTGCAGTCCGATCATGATGCCCAATTCTATGTCAGTGAGTCGTGACATGCCTCTCCAGATCACGGTGTTACCCGGTGGCGGATCGTGTGCGCGAGCGAGATATCCGCCTAATCGGGCAAGCTTCGTGATGTAGTGTGCAAGAGGTGCTGATTGATTCCGGGCAGGTTTATCAGGCACCAATTCGTCCAACAGATATTGGTCAAGTTCTGTAAAGGCCTCATCAGGCGATGCTCCCGGCCGTGTGCGATTCCGCATGGTGACCCAGAAGATTCTCCAACTCAGGATGCATAGAATTGCAATGAGGTTGACAAGTCGCTCGGCCGTTCTCAGCTTCGTTTCTTCTGCCCTGCATCCGGACTTCAGGATTTTGTGGAAGGTTTCGATCTTCCATCTCTGCGCGTACCAGTCAAGTTTCTCGGCAGCTTCCTGACGCGTGCGCACAGACAGATCGGTAAGCAGTTTCCAGTCGATCTTCTCGCGATCTTTCGGAGTATCTCTCTCGCTGGCGTGGATCGCCGTGAGGATCAGTTCCGGATAGTCTTTCTGTTTGCCGATGGGTGGGCGAACCACCATGAGTTGATAGCGAATTTCAAGAACTGCAGTAGAAAACTCCCCTTGCTTGTTCCGCACCTGAATACGATGTAGTCCCCGAACGGGAGCCTGTTTCATCGTATCGCGAACCGTATGTTCGCCATCTCCGGCCCGCCGGTCGACGCAGGTGCGCACCAGAAAATGGGTGCCTAGATGCTGAGCCAGACAGAACAGCTCATAGATGTCGCTCTCCCGATCCCCGATGTGCACACAACGTCCAGGGTCTGCTAGCAATTCCGTGGACTGTCTCAGGTTCTCCAGCCAGCGAATGCTCTCTTTCTTCTCGATCGGCACACGCGTCGGATTAACCCGTCGCTTCAGCGCATTCGCGCCGTGAAACTTGTCTCGGTTCCAGAATTTGATCGCCGCCAGACCCAGTGGCAATCCTTACGCGGGTAGCTACCAAACTGGAGTGCGTCAGAATGCCGCGACTAGTGTAAAGCCCTGAACGCCCTTTGTGGCCTGCAGGTATCTTCTTCAGAATTCCGATCGATGCGGTATCTTCGTGTCGATAAGACAACTCCGTCGTGTCGTGAAGAACCAGAAGAGGAAAGCCACGGCTAGCGGAAAATCTCTCTCGCGTGCAGGCGAAATGACCGGCGAGAATATTCGATTCGCTGATACGTTCGTTGCCAAAGAAGCGGTAAGCCGCCTTGGTGTTGACCCAGTCCTGACATGCCCACGGTGTGGTCGCACCTACTCTATGTGACAACTGCTCCAAAAGTTGTCGCAGTCGCTTGCCATGCCGAACATCCTCAAACTCGCATCCCACCACTTCATTGTCTATCCATTCCCCCGACTGGACATCCGCAGACGACCCCCGACATTGCACGCCTTGACCCTGTTGCAGTTTCCTCATGGCAACTACTTCGCCATGCATCATCCTCACAGCGTAAGTATCTGGCTTGAGGCAGCATACGATCCATCAATAACCAACCAGATCCGCCCCGAATTGTGGGTAATTGAAAGCCGAAGGTCCCATGTTGACGAGCTCGATTGATCCTTAAATAGGTGTCCGCTTAATGTAAATATCCCCCAGCAGAGCTGGGGTCTTTACGTTGTGAGCAGCTCAAAGCGGCTTGAGCGGGGTCGCTGCCGCGGCGTGATTGTGGCCACCTTTCGGTGGCTAGTTCCACATCTGCAGTTGGTCCAGTCGCTTGTCCTCTACCTCTTGATTACGGATGTATTCCCGTATCTGCGCCTCATCGCGCCCCACCGTCGACATGAAGTAGCCGCGCGCCCAGAAGTGCTGCCCCGTGAATTTCTGTTTGCGCTCGCCATACGTCCGGGACAGGTGAATTGCGCTCTTGCCCTTGATGAAGCCAACCACCTCCGACACTGCGTACTTCGCCAAGGGGAGACCGCAATTGCACATACAACGCTTTGCGACGGCACTTGGCGATAACGCTACATGGTATTTGCACTCCCATACGGAGTGGCTTAAACTCTCAACTCGGTCCATCCAGTTTTTCCTCGACGTGTGCTTTGGTCGGCTCACGTCTGGAGTTTCTTGGATGGACTACCGGAAATGTCAAACTGCTACTGCCACCCCGCCAGAGGCCTTTCAATTACCCACAAGTCCAGCACCGATGATGACGCCCAGTTGAATGTCGATAAGTCGAGTTAAACCTCTCCAGATGGTTTCGTTGCCAGGAGGAGGATCTCCGTTTCGCGCCAGGTAGCCGCCCAACCGTGCCAACTTGATCAAATAATGTGAGAGCTTGCGCCGCCCTCTGTGGACAGCGGGGTTGTTGTTGACCAATCGATCCAGAATGCGCAGCTCCAGATTCGTGAAAACCCGGTCGGGATCAGCCTCGGGGGCGATACGATTCGTCATGGTAAGCCAGAAGATACGCCAGCTCAGAATGCAGAACACCGTCAGCAGATTCATCAGGCGCGGAGCGGTTCTCAGACGAACTTGTTCGGCGCGACAGCCCGATTTGAG
>JAATGG010000168.1 GCA_015654835.1 Terriglobales bacterium | reverse complement strand
GTCTAAATTTTGGATCTTAGGATAGGGAAATAGGAGAAAAGGGAATCGGTCTTAATTTTCCCTCGACTCGAATTTTTCGAAGTCATGCCCGGCCTGCAGGACTTAGTAAGTTCTGCAGGCCAGGCATCAAGCTGAAATTGCGCAAATTGATATACCATGCAGTCTGGCACTCGCATTGCCAGACTGCAAGTGATTACTTTTTGAGAAATGCAAGAAGCTCCTGGTTGATCACATCCGCATGGGTCGTGCATAGTCCGTGAGGAGCGTCTGCAATCACTTTCAGGGTTGCATTCTTCACGATCTTTGCGGTCAGTCTTCCCGAATTATCGATGGGCACGATCTGATCGGCATCCCCCTGAATCACAAGCGTGGGAACATCGATCCTCTTGAGATCTTCAGTCTGGTCCGTCTCGGAGAAGGCCTTGATGCAGTCGTATGCACCAATGACCGAGGATTGCATTCCCTGCAACCAGAATGATTCCCGAACTCCCTCGGAGGCTTTTGCTCCGGGCTTGTTGTAGCCATAGAAAGGAAGGCTCAGGTCTTTAAAAAACTGAGAGCGGTCCTTGACGACACCCGCGCGAATACCATCGAAAACTGACAGTGGCAGACCGCCTGGGTTCTTTTCCGTCTTGAGCATGAGCGGGGGAACGGCAGCGATCAAAACGACCTTAGAGAGACGCTTCTGTCCATGCCGCGCGATGTAGCGGACAACTTCGCCGCCGCCAGTGGAATGGCCGACCATCGTTGCATCCTTCACGTCAAGATGATCCATCAACTCAGCAAGGTCGTCTGCATATTGATCCATATTGTTGCCTTGCCAGGTCTGGCCGGAGCGTCCGTGGCCCCGACGATCATGGGCAATGACGCGATAGCCTTGCTGCCCGAGGAATAGCATTTGCGCATCCCAGGCGTCGGCGCTCAAAGGCCATCCGTGTGAGAAAGTAACGACGGGGCCCGTTCCCCAGTCCTTGAAGTAGATAGAAGTTCCATCTTTTGTAGTGAACGTATTCATTTTTTCTCCTTCACTGCTTTGGATTCAGGTAATGCCAGATCGAACGCCTACTGGGAACCGACTCGTTCTCAAGAGGCGGCAGGAACATAGGGAAAGATCTTCGAGGGTTTCGAGGTGACCGATTCCTTGCCGATGCCGAGACCAAGAGGGGTGTTCGCTGCCAGAGAAAACATAACATCGGGCGCATTATCGGTGAGCGAGCGGCCGTTCCAGTCACCAAAGCCAAATACGGCAGGAGTGCCGACCTCGTAAGGCAGCATGTTAGGGAAGAAGCGGTGTGTAATTCTTTCCGCATAGGCCTTGGGATTTTCTGCAGTTCCATTCGCTGAGACAACGCCGGCGATGGCCTTGATGACGATCTCTCCATAAGTCGCGAAATCTTCGGAAGGGCGCCCGGCATTGAGGCGGTTGCCCAGATCTTCATTGTACTGTGTGAATAGGGGATGGATCATGGGAAGACCAACGCGATTGATCGAGCGCCATCCACCGGCGTCGGTGGCGAGTGTAGCGACGGCCCAGACGCCGATGCGGCGCCGATCGCCGGCACCCTCGAGTAGCTCGTTGTCGGGTACCTCCAGCACAATCGAATAAGCCGTGTGACCGGCAAAGAGGTTCTTCGCACGGCTTGGCTCCCAACCGGAAAGATTCGCGGATGTGCCGTCTTGAAATGCGTGACCAACCGCGTGAAGCACATCGGGCTCAATCCAGAATGGGTCGCCGGCTTTACCTGCCCATACGTGCAGCCCGGATGTTGTGGAGACGATTTCTCTAGTTGTGCCTTGTGCGACGATACTGCCGGGTGCGTGCGGATCGACCGCCTCTGCACCGCGGATGCGACGCACGACATAACTTTGCTTCCCGTCTTGATCCCTTTCATTGAATGTGATGCGATAGGTGACCTCTTCGACTGCGTCACCGTTGAGATCGACTTTGAATTCATACATTCCTTCCGGATGATAGCCAGGAGTTGGAATGGGGCCAAAGATAGAGTGGCAAACATTGATGACAAACGCGGTGCCTGTCTGGCCACGGAATACATATAAATCCGTGATGTCAAGGCGGATATCTTGCCGGGCGATGGGTGAGTCAAGATGATGGGACATGACGCTCCTTGTTGCAACGCAATGGGTTTGATTTTCGGCTGCAGGGGGATACCGTCGCAGCCGATCTGGGGAGATATTTATCGTGGGCGGCTAGTGTGGCAAGTCAGAAGTTCGTTGGCATGGCAAAAACAATAGCAGTGCGTAAATCAAGGGGAACGCTGTTTTTTCGATTCGCCGTGCTTGCTCAGGATAGCAAGCACGGCGTGGCGAATTAAAGACCTTCCACACTGGCGAGTTTTTAGGGCTTCAGTGCTTCATGGATAGCTTCGCTCGCTTGCTGGAGCGCTGCTTGTACGCCGGGTACTTGGTTGATTGCATTGAGCAGCACGAAGTCATGAATCATTCCGTTGTAGCGGGTAGCGGTAACGGTGACACCCGCGTCCTTGAGTTTGCGTGCGTAAGCCTCGCCTTCATCGCGGAGCGGATCGTTCTCGGCGGTGATGACGAGCGCCGGCGGCAGGCCCATGAGTTCTTCGCTGCTGGCGCGAAGGGGCGAGACGTAGGGGTTGTCACGAGTTTTTTCATCGGGAGCATAGAGGTCCCAGCCGTACTTCATGAAGGCACGTGCCAGAAACCGGCCAGTACCGAATTCATGGTATGAGGGGGTATCGACACTGGCGTCTGTGGCCGGGATGAGGAGTACCTGGAGGGCAATCTTCGGTCCTTTCCTGTCCTTGGCCATCAGCGTCAACGCTGCGGTCATGTTTCCGCCCACGGAGTTACCCGCGATCGCAATGCGGCTGCCGTCGGCGCCGAAGTCGCCGGCATGAGCAGCAACCCACTTTAGAGCAGCATAGCTTTCTTCCGCCTGGGTGGGATATTTTGCTTCGGGCAGGGGTGTATATTCCACAAAGACGCCGACCTGGCCCGAACCTACGACGAGATCGCGCAGCAGCCGCCGATGATTCTGAAAATTACCGACAATCCAGACACCGCCATGGACAAAGAGCAGCACACCCGGCTTGTCTGCAGGATGCTGTGGAGTCATGATGTACAGCTTCACCGTGCGCCCGTCCTGGGTGATGGCCTTTTTAACCGTCGTTACGCCAGACATATCGACAGGCGTCTTATTCTGCAGGCCGGTGAGGATGTCCTGCGGCTTAGGCTGGGGTAGTTCCCAGAACGGACTGCTGTCCTTATTGAGGTCCGCAAGAAAAGCGCGTATCTGCGGATCGATTCGAGGATCTGTTGCCGCGTTTGGGGCTTGTGCCGACGCTGCCAGAGTCATGACGATCATGCCTCCTAGCGTCAGTGTGGCTAACTTACCGAGGAATTTCATGGACCTCTCCTTACACTTTCTTTGCTGGTGCACAGTTGGCGTTTCAATGTGAATGATGGGGATTATTACTGGAAAGTTAAACTGGGGAGTTTTCGTTGATTTGTTGGGTGATTCTTGCACTAATCGTCTTGAGGTTCTCTTTCTTCCGCTCGCTCGCGGAACATCCACTCCCTGATGTAAGGGGAACAGCGAAGCACCGAGATTCCCTTCGTCTGGCAGGCATTGAGAAAGCGAACAGCGTCTACATCCACGAGATTCACTTCCTCTAAATCGAGGGTGACTTGTGGTCCGCCATGCTTGATCTCGGCCTTCACCTGATCGAGGTGTTCACGTCGCAACTCCCCGCTTAGTTGAATCCGTGTTCTGCGCTTGTCAGAAACTCGTTCAATCCTCAGCATCATGGGAATACCAGGGCCCGCAACTCACCCGTCAAGATGCAGTTCCAGGGCCATTCCTATTCGGTTGAAGGGAAGAGAGTTATAAGAGGAGGAAGATGTCCAGTTTTGAGCAATTGCTCATGGGCGAGCAAAAGCGCGGGTGAAACAGGCTGCCGGCGAATCCCGCTGGACTCACAGCCCCTTGAATCGATATTTGTCGATTCCCAGCCGCTTGATCTTTGCTTCCAGAGTGGCACGAGGAAGCTTCAGTTGGGCCGCAGCCCCTGCCGGCCCTGAGATTCTGCCGCGGCTATTAGCCAATGCAGCTTCGATCATTTCTTTTTCCTGTCGATGGAGAGCGCCACTGAATGCAACGGTCGAACTCGCGATTTGGAGAGGCTCCCGTTTGAGCCAGGTTTCGTCCACCGAGAAACTGTCGCCGTCGCTCAGGATGACCGCGCGCTCAATCACATTTTGCAACTCGCGAATATTGCCCGGCCAGCTATATGCCTGAAGCAGCTTGAGCGCTCTCTTATCGATAGTCCTGAACTTCTTCCCGGCCTTCTTTCCGAAGCGATCGATGAAATATTCAACCAGCAGAGGAATGTCGGTCGTGCGGTCGCGCAAAGAAGGCATCACAATCGGAAGGACATTCAGCCTGTACAGAAGATCTTGCCGGAATTTTCCCTCGGCAACCAATTGGTCCAAATCTCGATGGGTGGCTGCCACCACTCTTACATCGACAGGAATGGGTTTATCGCTGCCGACGCGTTCGATTTCTCGCTCTTGCAGCACTCTTAGCAGGGCAACCTGGATCTCCGGAGGCATGTCCCCGATTTCATCCAGAAAAATTGTTCCCCGGCTTGCGGACTCAAAGCGCCCCAGACGCCGTTGTGTTGCGCCCGTGAAGGCGCCTCTTTCGTGGCCGAAGAGCTCTGAGGCGATCAGCGACGGGGGAATAGCGGCGCAGTTCACAGGGATAAATGGCCGTGCAGCGCGGCTGGAGCGCTTGTGGATGGCGCGCGCGATCAACTCTTTTCCCGTACCGGTTTCGCCCAGGATCAAAACCGTTGAATCGGACTGTGCTACCTTGCCGACTTGAGAGAGAACCTTGCGTAGTGCTTCGGAAGATCCAACAATGTCCTCGAACATCGAGTCACGCTCGATCTGCTCTCGCAACGCAAGATTTTCGTTGCGTGTCCTCTCCTCGGCTCGGACCCGATCCTCAATATCGGTTGCGGTTGCATACCAGCGAATTACCCGTTTCTTGTCGTCAAGCAATGGATTGTATTGAATGAGGAACCACCGGTACTGCCCATCTTTGCGTCGAAGTCTCTGCTCGTTTTTAAAGGGCACAACGTCAAGCAGCGCTTTTCGGCGCTCCTCCTGCAGGCGTGCAATATCCTCCGGGTGAAAAAT
>JAATGG010000261.1 GCA_015654835.1 Terriglobales bacterium | reverse complement strand
TGACGGTCACGGTAGCATTGCCAACTACCGCCCCGGTGGCGTCATGGATGGTGCCGTTCAGGCTGCCATCCTCATATTGCGCTCTGGCCTGAGTGCCACAGATTGCGAGGAAGAGGCCCACAAAAAGAAGAGTCCAGCGAAATATAAGTATCTGCTTCATGGGTGGAGCCTACAGCCCGGCCTTCACATGTTTGTGAATACCGGATGAACCGCATGTGAATAGCCCCACCTCCATGGGTGCAAAACCGGGCCTCTTCTGGCCGCCCGCTCGCTCGACCGAGAGCACCTGAAGCGTTACTCCCCGTTTCGGCGGCGGCGGGCCGAACTGCCGTACACTGAGAGCGTGTAAGCCATGGCGGTGTATACCCTTGGCCCGCCATCGGCTCTTGGAGGGCAATGCGGTATGAAAAGAATCGGTCTTCTGTTCGGCATGGAAAACAGTTTTCCCGGCGCACTTGTTGAGCACATCAACGCCCGGAATCTCGATGGCATACAAGCCGAGTTCGTTCAGGTCGGCGCAACCCATCTTGACCAGGGCCCGCGCTACGCCGTGATTGTGGATCGCATCTCCCATGATGTTCCCTTCTATCGCGCCTATCTCAAGCAGGCTGCGATCCAGGGGACGGCCGTCATCAACAATCCTTTCTGGTGGTCTGCGGACGATAAGTTTTTCAACTACGCTTTGGCTGCCCGTCTCGGGGTAGCCGTGCCGCCCACTGTCATCCTGCCTCACAAAAATCTTCCTGTGGGCACAACCGACCGCTTTATGCGCAATCTTGAATATCCGCTGGATTGGGAGGGCGTTTTCGCTTATGTGGGCGAACACGGTTTTCTCAAGCCGGTCGATGGCGGCGGCTGGAAAGATGTTTGCCATGTCCATACGCGCGATGAGTTTTTCAGTGCCTACGACCAATCCCGCGACTTATGCATGATGTACCAGAAGGCTATCGACTATACGCAGTATTTCCGTTGCTACGTGGTCGGCCAGAAGAAGGTACACATCATGCCTTACGACCCATCCAAGCCGCATCATGAACGCTATGTTCATCAAGCTTCGCCTGAAGACGCGCCGGCTTACGATAAGAAGTTGCTCAAGCGCATGGAGCAGGACGCCGTCAAACTTTGCCGGGCCCTCGGCTATGACTTGAACACCGTCGAGTTTGCCGTCGAGAAGGGAATTCCTTACGCAATCGACTTCATGAACCCTGCGCCCGACGCCGATCTCCATTCCGTCGGTCAGGCAAATTTTGATTGGATCGTAAAAGAAGTGGCCGATCTGGCCATTAGTAAAGCTAAGTCCGCGCCGCACGCGCCGGAACTTCGCTGGTCCGTGTTTCTAGGCGCCGCCCCGGTGATTGCCCGGCAAGCCAGGCCGTCGAAAAATAAGTCGGCCAAAGGAAATAAAAAAGCGGATAAGAAGAAAAAAGCCGGTGCTGCGGAATTGAAGGTTGATAAGTCTCTGGCACGGCGCAAGGCTGCCGAACCTTCGGACGAGGAAATCGTTGCCCAGTCGAAGGCTTCGGTTGCGTCGGTCACTGCGAGTAAGTAGCGGGGCGGCAATTTCGGCATTCTGCGGATAGGGATTGCGGCGAGGATGGGTAACCTCGCCGCAATCCGAAGGCTACGCCGCAGGATCGTAGTTCAGGTTAGGTCCGAGCCACCGTTCGACCTCGGTGACGCTCATTCCCTTGCGCTCCTGATAGTCGGCGACCTGATCGTGGCCGATCTTGCCCAGGCTGAAATAGCGGGATTCCGGGTGCGCGAAATAAAGTCCGCTCACGCTCGAACCCGGCCACATGGCAAAGGACTCAGTAAGCAGCATTCCGGTATTCTCCTGCACATCCAACAGGCGCCAGAGTTGTCCTTTTTCGGTATGATCCGGGCACGCCGGGTAACCGGGAGCCGGCCGGATTCCGCGATACTTTTCCTGGATGAGTTCGGCAGGGCTCAGGTTTTCTGCGCAGCCATAGCCCCACTCATTCCGCACCCGCTTGTGCAGGCATTCAGCAAAGGCTTCTGCCAGGCGGTCGGCGAGAGCTTCGGCCATGATCGCGTTGTAGTCGTCGTTCTCGGCCCTGAACCGGTCGCACAACTCCTTCAAGCCGATGCCGCTGGTGACTGCGAAAGCACCGATGTGATCCGGCAGGCCTGTTTCTTGCGGAGCGATGAAGTCGGCCAACGAGCGGCATGGCTCACGGCCTTCGCGGTTCGCTTGCTGACGGAGAAAATGGAAACGTTCCAGCGTCTTTGCACGCGTCTCATCGGTATACAACTCGACATCGTCTCCCACCGAGTTGGCGGGGAAGAGACCGTATACCCCGCGTGCAGCAATGAGATTTTTCTCGATGATCGTATCCAACAGCGCGTTGGCTTCGGTAAAGATCTGACGTGCCTGCGCGCCGTGGCCTTCGTGTTCGAGGATGCGGGGATAAACGCCCTTGAGCCCCCAGGTATGAAAGAGCGGCGACCAGTCGATGTATTCCCGCAGCGTTGCGAGAGGGAAGTTATCCAGAACTCGAATGCCTGTAAACGCAGGCGCAGGCAGGTCTTCGATTCGCCATGCGATCGGCGTCCGCCTGGCCCGCGCCTCTTCGATCGGCACGAGCTTCTGGCGTGGAGCGGAGTGAGCTTTGCGCAACGCTTCGTAGTCGGCGCGATGCTTTGCCACGAACTCCGCCTTGCCGTCGTCGCTGAGCAGGCTGGTGGTGACAGGGACCGCCCGGCTGGCATCGAGCACATGAACCACCGGCTCGCTATAGAACGGCGCGATCTTCACGGCCGTATGTGCGCGGCTCGTGGTGGCGCCGCCAATTAGCAGCGGCAACTTGAAGCCCTGGCGCTCCATCTCCTTGGCCACATGCACCATCTCGTCGAGAGAAGGCGTGATCAGACCGCTGAGACCGATCATGTCGGCGTTCTCGGTCCTGGCACGTTCGAGAATCTTTTCGGCCGGAACCATTACACCCATGTCGATGACTTCGTAGTTATTGCAAGCGAGAACGACGCCGACGATGTTCTTGCCAATGTCGTGCACATCGCCTTTGACGGTGGCGAGCACGATCTTTCCCTGTGCCTTGACGACCAGGCCGGCCGCCTCCATCTCCGCCTTCTCGATCTCCATGAACGGCGTGAGATAGGCCACAGCCTTCTTCATCACGCGGGCAGACTTTACAACCTGCGGCAAGAACATCTTGCCGGCTCCGAACAGGTCGCCTACTACGCTCATGCCGGCCATCAGCGGGCCTTCGATGACCAACAACGGCCGGCCCAGCTTGGCGCGCGCTTCTTCGGTGTCCGTGTCGATGTGGGTGTCGATGCCTTTGACGAGCGCATACGAGAGGCGTTCCTCGACCGTGCCGTTGCGCCACTCCTCCGTCTTCTTCTCGCTCGTCACAACGTCGCCCGCGCCGGCAGCCTTCAACGCTTCGCCGTGTTCCACCAGGCGCTCTGTCGCATCGGGACGCCGATTCAGCAGCACGTCTTCGACCAGCACCTTCAGCTCGGGCTCGATCTCCTCATACACCTCAAGCATTCCGGCATTCACGATGCCCATGTCCATGCCCGCGGCGATGGCATGATAGAGGAACGCCGAGTGCATAGCCTCACGGACTTTGTTATTGCCTCTAAAGCTGAACGAGATGTTGGAGACGCCGCCGCTTACCTTCGCGTGCGGCAGGTTGGCTTTGATCCAGCGGGTGGCATTGATGAAGTCGAGCGCGTAGTTATTGTGCTCCTCCATGCCGGTGGCAACCGTCAGGATGTTGGGATCGAAGATGATATCTTCCGGCAGAAATCCAACCTCATCGACGAGAATCCGGTAGGCTCGCTCGCAGATCCGAATCTTCTCGTCATAGGTTGCCGCTTGACCTTGTTCGTCGAAGGCCATTACAACCGCCGCCGCGCCATACTTCAGCACCTTCGCGGCGTTCTCGCGGAACTTCCGCTCGCCTTCTTTCAGCGAGATCGAGTTCACGATGCCCTTGCCCTGCAAACACTTCAGGCCCGCCTCGATGACCTCCCACTTTGAGGAGTCCACCATGAACGGCGCCTTGGCTACTTCGGGCTCGCTGGCCAGCAGTTGCAGATAGCGCGTCATGGCGGCAACGCCGTCGATCATGCCCTCGTCCATGCAGATGTCGAGGACATTGGCCCCGTTCTCAATCTGCTGGCGCGCCACGCTGACCGCTTCTTCGTACTTGCCTTCTTTAATCAGCCTGGCAAACTTCGGCGAACCGGCCACGTTGGTTCGCTCGCCAATCATGATGAAAACGCCGGGCTGCTGCGTGAACGGCTGCGATCCAGAAAGACGAAGTGGTTTTGTTTCCTCTGGCAAGCTTTCAGCCGCGCTCATGCTGCAACCTCGTTCCGCTCCAGCTTGCGCGGAGGCCGGCCTTCAAGCGCTTTGGCAATCGCGGCAATGTGCTCCGGGGTATTTCCGCAGCAGCCGCCGGCAATATTGATCAGCCCACCGCTGGCAAAGTCGCCCAGGAAACGAGCCATATCCGCAGGGCCCAGATTGAAGCCCGTTTCCGACAGCGGATTCGGCAAACCGGCGTTCGGGTAACATGAGATCGCCACATCCGCCTTCTCCGAGAGTTCGCTCAGGAATGGATACATCAGATCGGGACCGAGAGAGCAGTTCAGCCCCACGGAGAGCGGTTTCACGTGCCGCACCGCATTCCAGAAAGCCTCCGTGGTCTGCGCGGAGATGAGCGTTTCGCCGCCACGGCCCACGGCTGCCGAGATCATCACCGGCAACTCCTTGTGGCTCGCGGCAAGGCCGTCTTCATCGAAGACTTCGCGGATCGCGACAAGGGCCGCTTTGGCATTCAGCGAGTCGAAGATCGTTTCCACTAAAAGCAGATCGACCCCCCCTGCGATCAAGGCCCGCACCTGGTGTTCGTATGCGGTCCTTACTTGATCGAATGTGACAACGCGGAAGCCTGCATCGTCGGCATCGGGCGAGTTGGAGAGCGACACGGTCAGAGGCCCAATCGATCCGGCCACGAACCGCTGGCGACCGGTGGCGGACCCTACCCGGTCGGCCCATTCACGGCACTGCTGTGCCGATTGCTCGTTGATTTCCCACGCCAGGTTGTTGAGCGACGAATTCTCGATGACCTTCTGGTAGAACTCGGGATCTTTCCGGCCGCCTTGCTCCCGGGGATCTTCCACAAAGAACTCGCTCTGCGTAATGCTGGTCGCGCCGAAGGTATTGGTCTCGATGATGTCCGCCCCGGCCTCAAGAAAGCGGCGATGGATGTCCCCGATCAGCTTCGGCTGAGTCAGCGAGAACAGGTCGCCATTGTTCAACAGGTCTTTCGTGGAGTTTTTGAAACGCTCTCCACGGATATCGGTTTCCTTCATCCCATACGTGCGGATGGTGGTGCCCATCGCTCCATCGATGATGGCGATGCGGCTCTCAAGAATCTTGGCAAGCGGATGTTGGTAGGCTCTCGTCATGTCTCTCACATGGCACTGTGCTTTACTATGCCGGCAAATTTCGTACGAACCCTAAGACACTTGGCAGCAACCAATATGGGTTCTTCTATGCGTTTTGTTTTAGCTCTACCACATGCTGCACCATAGTATGCAGCCTTTATTATAGCGGGGCCGCAAAAGTCCGAACCCGGTGAGCCCGGCTTTCTGCGCATCGGTCACGCGTCCGGTCCACAGTAAATGCAGCCCGAGGTGCAGGTTTCGCAGACGATGATTTTGCTGAGAGAAGGCAGGGCCGGCTGCAGTTGCTGCCAGAGCCAGCGGGCAAGATTTTCGCTGGTCGGATTGTCCAGTCCTTCGACTTCATTCAGGTAGCGATGGTCGATTTGGTCTTCAACCGCAGCGAAGGCGCTCTTGATTTCCGCGAAGTCGATGACCCAGCCGGATGTTGCATCGAGCGGCCCTTGAACGTGAACTTCGATCTGGAAGCTGTGCCCGTGCAGACGGCCGCATTTGTGTCCAGCCGGCACGTGGGGAAGACGGTGGGCCGCCTCGATCGTGAATCGCTTGAAAATCTCCATGGCTCGTTCCTTCACCGAATCCCTACAAATTTGTGCGTCTGCAGACTCAGGCGCCACAGGGGATGGCCCAGGCAATAGCGCAGGGCCTCGTCTGTATGGGCCGTGCGATGAGGCCCGTCCATCGGCTGCAGAAAGAAATGCCGAAAGGCCAGGCTTTGAAAATTCTCGGGCGGAGCCCCGGCTTGCGGAAAGACCAACTTGAGCTCATCTCCGGTCTTCTGGACAAGCTGTGCGCAGGCCTTCGGGCTGACGCAGATCCAATCGAGCCCGTGAGGCGCGGCAACGGTTCCATTGGTTTCAACGGCGATTTCGAAGCCGCGCGTATGCAGGGCTTCGATCAGCGGCGGATCCAGTTGCAGCAGCGGTTCGCCGCCGGTAAAGACGACGAACTTTTTCGCGGAAGGCGAGGCCGACGGCCAGGTCTCGTCGATGCGCGCTGCCAGGGCGGCTTCGGTCGCAAATTTGCCGCCGTCCGGACCGTCCGTGCCGAGAAAGTCCGTATCGCAGAATTGGCAGATCGCCGTGAGGCGGTCCTTCTCCTGGCCGGACCATAGATTGCAGCCGGCAAAGCGGCAGAAAACAGCCGCTCGTCCCGCCTGGGCCCCTTCTCCCTGCAATGTGTAGAAGACTTCTTTGACGGCGTAACTCATGAACGGACCTCGGCGGCCGCTCCCCTATATTTCAAGGGGTCGGCCAGTCCGTTCTCCCGGAAGCCCTTTTGCCGCAGCAGGCAGGAATCGCAGGCTCCGCAGGGCTGCCCGATAGGGGAAGGGTCGTAGCAACTGCTCGTCAGGCTATAGTCCACCCCAAGTTCGAGCCCGTGGCGGATGATCTCGGCCTTCGACCATGTCATGAGGGGCGTATGGATCTTCAACTTCTGGTGGCCTTCTACCCCCGCCCTGGTGGCGAGATTTGCCATCCGCTCATAGGCATCGATGAACTCGGGCCGGCAGTCCGGATAGCCGCTGTAGTCCAGGGCATTCACGCCGATGAAGATGTCGCTGGAGCCAAGAACCTCTGCCCAAGCCAGGGCGAACGACAGAAAAATCGTGTTCCGCGCAGGCACGTACGTGACGGGGATCTTTTCCGCCATCTCCTCCGCAGTGCGCCCCTTGGGGACGCCGATATCGGCGGTCAGCGCAGATCCGCCGAACACCCGCAGATCGATTTGTGCGATCCGATGATCCTGGACGCCAGCCTTCGAGGCGATGGCCCGCGCACATTCCAACTCCCACACATGCCGCTGTCCATAGGAAAAAGAGAGAGCGTGCGTTTCGTAACCTTGAGCCATGGCGATGGCAAGCACCGTCGTCGAATCCAAGCCGCCGCTCAACAACACCACCGCCTTGGGCATTTGTTTCATCATGATTTCTCCCGCTGGGACGCTCTTCCGAGCAGTTCCAAATGCCGCGCCGCGTGTTGGCCCAGTTCGATGGGGACCAGGCGGTTGGCGAAGTGCCGGATTGCCTCGACTTCTGCCGCGGTGAAGAGCACCTGGCGGGTTCTGTAACGCAGCCCGGCGGGAATGCAGCCCCGTTCGCGCCAACGCCAAAGCGTCTGACGGCTGATCTTCAACTGCCCAGAGACTTCTGCGTTGGTGTGATACTGCGCGCCCTCGATGGTGATCGGCATGTGGCGAGTCCTGCCATGATTTTACACTTTGTAACTTTTCGACCGGATGGGTGCAGCTTGTCGCACTATGTTGCATTCTGTTCTACGCGGGAAACCATGGGCCGTGCCACGTAAAATGGATTCGACATCCGTTGGCAATTTTTTTGCCGAATCTCATTGAGGGGCCGCACTACTATGTCCAATATCCTCGAACATCTCCCGACTGGCCAGAAGGTTGGAATCGCGTTTTCCGGCGGCCTTGATACAAGCGCAGCTCTCCACTGGATGAAGCAGAAGGGGGCCAAACCCTATGCCTACACCGCGAATCTCGGACAGCCGGACGAGACCGACTACGAGCAGATTCCGCGCAAGGCCCTGGAATATGGCGCCGAGAAGGCTCGCCTGATCGACTGCCGCGCGCAACTGGTGCGAGAGGGGCTGGCAGCCCTGCAAAGCGGCGCGTTCCACATCACCACGGCGGGCGTGACCTATTTCAATACCACTCCCATTGGGCGCGCCGTGACCGGAACCATGCTGGTGAGCGCCATGAAAGAGGACGACGTCAGCATCTGGGGCGACGGCAGCACCTTCAAGGGCAACGACATCGAGCGTTTTTATCGCTACGGCCTGCTGGTGAATCCTGACCTGAAGGTCTATAAACCGTGGCTCGACGAGGCGTTTATCGAGGAGTTGGGCGGCCGGGCCGAGATGTCCGAGTTCATGCGGAAGTCGGGTTTTGCGTATAAGATGTCGGCGGAAAAGGCCTACTCCACGGACTCGAATATTCTGGGCGCGACGCATGAAGCGAAAGACCTGGAGCACCTGGACAGCAGCATGAAGATTGTCGAGCCCATCATGGGAACGGCTTTTTGGCGCGACGATGTCGAGGTCAAGCGCGAAGAGATTACGGTGCGCTTTGAGGAGGGCTGGCCCGTCGCTCTCAACGGAACCAGATTCACGGATCCTGTGGAGTTGATGCTGGAGGCCAATCGAATCGGCGGACGCCACGGGCTGGGCATGAGCGACCAGATCGAGAACCGCATCATCGAGGCCAAGAGCCGGGGCATCTACGAAGCTCCGGGGCTGGCGCTACTCTACATCGTTTATGAGCGGCTGATTACCGGAATCCACAACGAAGACACGATCGAGCAATACCGTGAAAACGGCAGAAAGCTCGGGCGCCTGCTGTATCAGGGCCGCTGGTTCGATTCGCAGGCCATCATGTTGAGGGAAAGCGCGCAACGGTGGGTCGCCAAGCCGATTACAGGCGAGGTTACGCTCGAACTGCGCAGGGGCAACGACTATTCCATTCTGAATACCGTCTCGCCCCACCTGACATTCAAGCCGGAGCGTTTGACCATGGAGAAAGGTGAATCGACCTTCTCGCCGCGAGACCGCATCGGGCAGCTCACCATGAGGAATCTCGACATCATCGACACCCGCGAGAAATTGCTGACCTATGCCCAGACCGGCCTGCTCACGCTCAGCACCGGAACCACCATGCCGCAATTGAAGAGCAGCGACAAAGAGTAGGGATTGCTCACTGCTTTCTTGGCCGCGAACGCGGATTGGGTTTGATGCTCAATCCGCGTTCGCATCGCACCACACTGCATAAGTTCCAGAAACTTTCTTGGCTTCCCAAAGGCGGCGTGAGAAGTCTTAGATATATACGTACTGGTACGTATATAGGATGGTCGATGAAATATCTCCCCGCTGTGCCGATTGCTTTTCTTTCTTTCGCACTTGCTTGCGTACCCCATAAGAGTGCGGCTGCTCCGCTTCAGCTTGCCGCCCAAGACAGCGTTGCTCCGCCTGCCGCGGCGGTTTTGCCGTTTCTCCATGCCGAACATGTATACGGGTTTCCGGATACGAAACCCAATGAGAATGGGACGTTGACGTTGAGCCCGGATGCTCTCATGTTCTCAGGGAAATCCGGCAATGCTTCCATCCCGCGCAGTTCTGTGACGGCTGTGAACGCCGGCAATCAGAGAGTCGAGATTTGGGGGAAGAATCCTGAGAATGGCGATTCCAGAAGGAGGCGGTCTCGCTGCGGCTGCCTTTATGCATCACCGGGTCGACATGCTTACGGTGGAATTCAACGACGGTCGAGGCGGCAAGCATGGCGCCGTCTTCTTCTTGCCTGCCAATGAGGCGGATCGTGCTCTCCAGAGCTTCATTCAAACCCCTGTTGCGCCTCGTAAGATTGTGGAGACGAGTTGCCAGAATGCTCCGATTAATGCGAACAGCGTGCTGGTATCGAGCCCTGACTGGGATCAGGCGGAGGTGCCGGCGGCCTATAAGACGCTTGTCTATGAGCATGTGATCGATCGTCTTCGCCGCACCAAGAAAGTCGGGCACGTTTACCGGGATGGCCAGGAGCATGGGCAGGCAGGATGCCCACAGTACACCCTCCATATCTCGATCACGGCGTTCAAGCAAGGGAGCCAGGTAAAGCGGGCATTCATGGGGCCGGCTGGCATGTTCGCCGGTGCTACGCAGATGGTTTTCGATATGACTCTGAACGATACAGCGGGAAAAGTGAACCACAGAGAGCAGATCAAGGCGGCTATACGCGGCGAGTCGGAGAGCACCAACGTTGCGGATAAGGTTGCAAAGGCGGTAGCCAAGCGCTACTCATCCGCATTGAATGAAGCAGGCAAAAGCGGAGCAGGGAAAACAGAAGACACACGTACGCCGTAGTTTTCACTAAGATAAGACAAGAGATGGTGGTCAAAACAGAAAACAAGCACGAACTCAAGACCAGGGAGACGCGGGCGCTTCTTCTCGCGGCTGCCGAGACGATTTTTGTGCGAGACGGGTATGAAGGAGCAGAACTGGGAGAGATTGCCGCCCTTGCCGGCCGCACCAAGGGCGCAATCTACGGTCAATTCAAGAGCAAGGCGGATATCTTTCTTGCGCTGATTGAAGACCGCACTTGTCGCTATCGGGCTCAGATGGAAGAACAGCTTGCC
>JAATGG010000133.1 GCA_015654835.1 Terriglobales bacterium | reverse complement strand
CGCTGGAAAAGATGCTGGTCAGAAGGCAGGCGATCTTCGTTCGATGCCGAGGTGCGTGCAGTGTGGCGAGATCCAGCCCGTGAAGCTTCAAAGATGGGTGACATGCGCAGCGATGTAAAAACAAGCGCATAAAATCTGGACATATTACGAAAGCAGGCATGAAGCTTGCCTGGCGCCGTTGGTATCCACGAACAACCATTCAGGACAAATGCTATAGCTCGGGGCATTCATTGGCCGCTCTACAAGGCTAAGGGCAGTATTACTTCCGCAGCGAACGTTCCTTCATCATAGCGAAAAAGACGGGAACCAGAATAAGAACGTGAATGGTTGAAGTAATCATGCCGCCCACAATTGGTGCAGCGATGGGTTTCATGACATCGGAGCCAATGCCGGAGGCCCAGAGAATTGGAGCGAGGCTGGCCAGTACGGCGGTCACCGTCATGAGTTTGGGGCGGAGCCGTTGCACTGCACCCTCAATAACGGCGGCCTCCATTTCCTCAGGTGTCATGGTGTTTCCATTTGCTGAGTGTCGTTCAAAGGCTTCATGCAGATAGACCACCATCACTACGCCAGTTTCGACCGCAATGCCGAACAACGCAATATAGCCCACCCATACGGCGACACTGAAGTTATAGTGCAGCAACCACTGCAGCAATAGCCCACCGGTCATCGCGTACAACGTGGGGAAGATGAGAATCGTAGCCTCTTTGATCGAATGGAAGATGAGATAGAGCAGCAGAAAGATGACCAGGAAGACTACCGGCAGAATGATTTTCAATCGTTGTTTCGCGCGCAGTTGAAACTCATATTCGCCTGACCATTGATACGAGTAGTTCTGCGGCAGTTGCAGATGCGCACGCAGTTGCTCATTCGCAAGGCTTACAAAACCACCATAGTTGGCGTCCTTCAGATCGATATAGATGTAACCTGTCAACGATCCATCTTCGTCGCGAATCATCGCCGGACCACGAGCAAATGAAATGTTGGCTACCTGTCCGAGCTGAACCTGCGCGCCAGATGGCGTAGCCAGCAACACGCCGCGAATTCGGTCGACACTGTTGCGAAAATCGCTTGCATAGCGAACGTTGATTGGATAGCGCTCACGGCCCTCAATGTTAGAGACTATATTTTCACCTCCGACCCCAGAAGAAACAGCCGTTTGGATATCGGCTACAGTGAGTCCATATCGCGCGGCCTCGGCGCGGTCAACTTCCACATTGATGTAGAAACCTTGTGAGATACGTTCCGCAAATACGGACTGCACCTGGGACATGCCACTCAGCACGTTTTGGATTTTCGATGCGAGCTGTTCGATTCCATCGACATTTGGCCCCTGTACCTTCAACCCGAGGGGCGTCTTAATACCCGTCAGCGCCATATCCAGGCGACTCTCCACGGGCATGGTCCACGTATTGCTGATCCCTGGATATTGCAGTTTCTGGTCCATCTGCTGCGTCAGTTTCTCATACGTCATTCCGGCGGGCCACTCACTTTGCGGCCGGAGTGTCACTGTGGTATCGAACATATCCAGAGGCGCGTTATCCGTCGCGCTGTCGGAGCGCCCGACTGTGCCAAAGACGCGTTCTACCTCAGGAAAGCTGCGCAGCGTCTGATCTTGTGACTGCAACAATGTTTTTGCCTGTCCAATGGCAATGCCGGGCAGCGACGTGGGCATGTACAGAGCTGCTCCCTCATAGAGAGGCGGCATAAACTGGCTCCCGAGCCTCCATGCCAATGGCGCTGTAGCCGCTAGAAAGATGAGATTCAGCACCAGGGTGAGCATACGATGATGCAGGCAGAATCGCAGCACTGGCAGATAAAGGGCCTGCGTGAAACGGGAAACCGGATTAGCGCTTTCCGGGCGCAATTTTCCGCGGATCAGGAGCACCATAAGCGCCGGCACGAGCGTGATGGCGAGAATGGATGAGCAGCCAACAGCGATGGTCTTGGTCCATGCCAACGGGCGAAACATCCGTCCTTCTTGTGCCTCCAATAGAAAGACGGGAAGGAACGACACAACGATAATGAGCAGGGAGAAGAATATCGCAGGGCCGATTTGCCTGGCGGCGCCAATCAGGATATCTCTTCTCTCGGCATTTGAAACCTGTCTTGAATCACGTTCCTGGCGCTCTGCAAGATGACGATATCCATTCTCAACCATGACGATGGCGGCATCTACCAGAACGCCAATCGCAAGGGCCATTCCACCGAGCGACATAATGTTGGAACTCACGTTGAGCAGGTACAGAGGCAAGAACGAAATCAAGACAGCGATGGGCAGCGTCAGGATAGCGATCAGCGCGGAGCGAAAGTGGAATAGAAAAACCACGATCACCAGGCTGACGATGATCGATTCCTCCAATAGATCTCTCTGCAGCGTGGAAATCGATGCGTGGATCAAGCTGGAGCGGTCATAGCCGGAAACAACCTCTACGCCGGGTGGAAGCGAGGGAGCGAGTTGTTTGAGTTTCTTCTCGACGCCGCCAATTACTTTCAGGGCATTCATTCCCTGACGCATGACGACGATGCCGCCGACGGTTTCACCCTCGCCATTCCATTCGGCGACGCCTTCACGGATGTCGGGGCCGAAGCTTACATCGCCCAGATCACGCAGCAGGATGGGCGCTCCATCCTTACTCCCTATGGCGACCAACTCTAGATCGCTGAGGGAACGGAGATAGCCCAAGCCACGGATCATGTACTGTGCGCCGTTGAGGTCGAGCACGCGCCCGCCTACTTCGTTCGTGCTTGCCTTCACTCGATCAAGCACTGTCGACAGGGAAACGTTATAGGCCAAAAGCTTCTGAGGATCGAGACGAACCTGATACTGCCGCACATAGCCGCCAATGGTAGCTATCTCTGCCACGCCTGGTACAGTCTCAAGCTGATAGCGCAGGTGCCAGTCCTGAAGACTGCGCAGATCGGCAAGACTGTGTGTGTGGCTCTTATCTACGATGGCATATTCATAAACCCAATCGGCGCCGGTCGCATCGGGACCGATGACGGGATGCACTTGCTGTGGGAGCCGGCCGCCGATCTGCTGCAGATATTCGAGGACGCGCGAGCGCGCCCAGTAGATATCGGTTCCATCCTCGAAGATTACATATACATAAGAGTCGCCGAACATCGTCTGTCCGCGCACGGCCTTCACATGCGGCGCAGCCAACAGACTAGTCACAATAGGATAAGTAACTTGATCTTCGATAATATCAGGCGGCGCACCTTGCCACGCGGTATGCACCACCACCTGCACGTCCGATATATCGGGTAATGCATCGAGCGGAATATGACCAAGGCTCCAGATGCCAGCCAGAGTCAACAGCAGAACGGATGTAAAGACGAGAAATCGATTACGCGCGCAGAGTTCAATGATCCGGGAGAGCATTACATTGCGCCTTCTACTTGCACGCTCAATTGCCGGGTTGCCACCAGCTTTTCTTTCTGCTTTACGCGAAGTGTGACTTGGAATCGCCCGCCGCATACCAGGGTGATCGATCCCCGGTAGAGGCCTGCGCCGCTCTCGCTCAGATGCGCAGGCGTGTTGATTGCTCCCATGCCCATCTCCGGCATCGCGGGCATGCAGAAGGCGACGCTGACCTCTGCGCCGGTAACCGGGGTTCCATCGGCATGGGTAATCTTCACACTTAGTTGATTGCCTGCACCCTTGTGAGGTGGATTGGGGTTGGTGACGAAGTCAATCTTGAGCGGTACCTCAGAGGTCGCGGGAGCCGATGTAGCTGCGGCCATCTGCATGGGCGCCGTTGGAGCGCTCGATGCGGCTTGCAACTGGCTTTCAGAGTCGATCAGGAAATTCGATGAAGTTACAATCCGCTGATGGGGAGCCAAGCCTCTGTTCACAATAAACAGATTGCCGACTTGAGCGCCAACCGAAATTTCTTTTGGTTCCA
Source organism: Terriglobales bacterium (assembly GCA_015654835.1). Taxonomy (GTDB): domain Bacteria; phylum Acidobacteriota; class Terriglobia; order Terriglobales; family Acidobacteriaceae; genus Telmatobacter. The sequence goes on along the minus strand of JAATGG010000133.1, from coordinate 56,093 downwards.
GATTGCCGTTGCCGTGGTCAAGGAATGCGATCTGTCGCAATCCAGACTGAAATACGGCGTCGGTGGGCACCACGAGTTGTCGCCCAAGGTTTCTCTTCAATTCGACCTTGACGAACATGCCCGGTTTTAACTTCTGCCCAGAATTCATGACTTCGATGCGCACTTTTACGGTGCGCGTCGCCAAGTCCACTTGTGGAAGGATGTTCTCTATCCTGCCCTGAAATGTCTGGCCGGGATAGCCATCGAGCGTCACCTCGGCACGGTCTCCAGATTTCACGCGCCCGATATCGTTCTGGAATATCTGAGCATTTACCCATACCTGCGAGAGATCGGCAATGGTATAGAGACGTGTTGCCTGGTCCGCATACATGTTGGGCAGCGCATTGCGCTCGATGATGTAACCGGACGTGGGCGCATGGATGGTAACGTTCGTGGTGGGCTTTCCGGTAGCCTCAAGTTGTGCAATCTCACTTTCAGGAATATCCCACTGCCGCAGGCGGTCTTCCGCCGCCGTGCTTAACGATGCAGCACCGGATTTGACGCCATCAATGCTGCTGCCTCTCAGGAGATATTGATTCTGCTGGGCCAGCAGATATTCTTTTTGCGTCTGTACCAAGTCGGGGCTATACACAGTAAAGAGCGGCTGCCCCTTGTGGACCAGAAGATAGGTCGCATTGGTAAATACCTGCCGAATATATCCGGGGAAGCGGAGTTGCACATAGGAGACCCGCCGTTCGTCAATATCGACCGTGCCGGTAGCGCGCACCCCGTCGGTGAGTTCCTGATACTCGACTGTGCCGGTCTTCACTCCGATGCTTTGCATTTTCTCCGGCGAAAGTTGCATGGAGACTAGAGGTGTATCCACAGCACGTACCGAAGGAGATGCGGCAGATATCGCGGAGACAGCGGGCCCCACAGCTACCGGCACAATATCAGTTGATTTTGCTTTGACACTGGGTCCGTTATGACTGCGATATGCAACTACACCGGCAACCACGCAGAAGACCGTCATCCACACTAAAGATGTCCGCACAATCGTTCTGTTCATCGCAAACTTTCTCCTGTCAGAGATTCGAGGTGGGCCAACGCTGTTTCATGATCCAGAAGTGCTTGCAAGTAATCGTTCTCGAAGGTGAGTTCGTCTACGAACGCCTCGATGACGGGACCGAATTTTTCCCGGTCGGATTTGTACCCTGCCAGCTTGGACTCAAAGACAGCTTTGGACTGGGGGATGAGCCCCTCCTTGCACTCCCTCATAAGCTCGTCGGAGCTTGTGACGATGACGTATTGTTTTTGTACCTCCGCAAGCTGCCGCAAGAGGTCTTCGCTGGCCTGGGAACGCAAGCTTTCGAGTTTTTCGCGGGTTGCAGCCACCTCGGCGTTGATGCCCTTGCCGCCTGGAAGCTGTAGGTTGGAGGTCAGGATGTAGCCGCCGTTCTCGCTCTGGGCAGCCTCGGCGAATGTGTAGCCGAGATTGAAATCAGGATTGGAGTCAGTTTTGGCCGCCTCTAGTTGGGCGCTCTGTGCGGTGATTGTTTTAGCATCCGCCTTTAGTGTAGGGTTCTGGCTCGCAGTCTTTAGAAGCAGTTCGCCTGCAGCCCGCTTGAGCGGAGTAACAGAAATTTGTTCGGGGATAATATCGGGAGAATCTGGAAGACGATGTAAGAGAGCCTTAAGAGTTGCTTGCAGTCCACCAACTTCTTCGTGATGCAGGGTCGTCTCGCGCAGCAGTTTGATGCGCTCCAGTTGAGCCTGCAGCACCTCGGCCTGGCTTCCCATGCCCACGCTGTACTTCGACAGTTCATTCTGGATGAGTACGGCAAGATCGGCTGCTCCTCGGTCATCCAGATCGTACATCTGGTAGAGATAGGACAATCGAAGATAGATTGTTTTCACCTGATCCACAATGTTACTGCGGAGTATGGCGATTCGCGCATGCTGCGTTTCCGTTTGGCGTTGGGCCGCTTCACCCCTCAGCCGCATTTCTGTGGGATGTGGCAGCTTCTGAGATGCAGTGACCTCGTTGTAGATTGCGTCACTGCCGCCGTGACCGGCGACAGGAGATTTTGGATTGGCCGCTCCGGAGCCATCAGCAGCGAACTGCAGATCGGACAAGGCGGTAAGCTGCTGTACCACATGCGCAGAAGCGTGCCATGCATGGTATGCCGCGGCGATTTGGGCATTGTTATTCTCTGCCTCGGCGACCGCGTCGGAAAGGGGTGTCGGCGCCCCGTGTCCCGGGCCGGTATCCTGCGCGGAGACGGATGCCGCGTACGAGAACGCCAGGAGTAGAGCAATGAAAGATGCTGCTTTCACTTGAGACTGCCGTTTCTCATCGCGGCGTGCATGGCCCGGCCACAATGGGCTTGCACAGGAGTTTGCAAATTACTTGGCCACCGCAGTGGAAGCACTTCCGCCGGTGCGGATCGGCGCCGGCTGCCTGTCAAGCTTGGTGTAGTCATTGGCGAACTCCTTGATGAGAATGAATTGATTTATTGCGACGTTGGAAAAATGTTGTCGCGCATCGGACGAAGGCCACCAGATGTCGAGCCCCGTAATGCGTGCTCCATGCCCCAGTCCGATGTGTTGTTCCATTGGATTTCCGCCGAAGGAACTGCCGTATCCAACCGTACGGTAGATGGATCGTGTAACGGCCCGATCATCCTCGATAGTGACCTTGATTCGGGCTCCCACTGCGGCGCGGTTGCTCTTGACACCGACCAATCGCAAATTAATCCAGTCGTTGTCATTCGCGGGGTTTTCAAACAGGCGTAAAGAGTGCCTGTCGGCAGGGATTGCACCCCCTGCATTTGCCACGATGTCCTCATGGCCTCGATGAAAGAGATCGGCAAAGCCGGTGCCATGTCCTTTGTGCAGTTCGCCTGTACCCGAGGACGCCGTGATATCGGTAAAGACCTTACCTCCATCATTTCTCAACAATTCATGTGGCAATATAGCGCCGAACGAGGGTTGTCCGACACCGAGATAAATATCCAAAAAACCGTCATTATCCACGTCTCCGAAATTGGCGCCCATGGGCATAAATACCCGGTCGAGACCGACATCCGTGGTTACGTCTTGGAACGTGCCGTTGTGGAGATTCCTGTAAAGCTTCATGGTATCCGCGTGACGCGGAAGATGCATATAACTACGTACGACCTCGTCTGGAGAATAACTGGGATAGCTGGTTACAAATAGATCTGGCCAGCCGTCGTTATCGTAGTCGAAGAACCATGTAGCAAAGCCAGTGCCGGGAGCCTGCACGCCAGCCTGCTTCGCTATCTCTGTAAACGTGCGGTTATGGTTGTTATGATAAAGAAGGTTTGGGCTATTAAGATTCGACACGTAAAAGTCAACATATCCGTCATTGTCGTAGTCCGCTGCAGTTATTCCCTTGCTAAACTCGGTTCGGTCGATTCCCGCTGCGTGGGAGATATCCTCAAATGTGCCATCGCCGCGATTTCGAAATAGTTGAGATGGAGAATTTTCGTTGGCTATAAAAAGATCGAGATATCCATCGTTGTCAATATCCGCCCAGACTGCGGAATTTGTTGAAGTAACAGTTTTCCCTAGTCCGCTCTGCTCGGTTACATCGGTAAATGTTCCATCACAGTTATTGCGGAGCAACGATTTCCTCATCGGAAATTCCCATCCGCCACGGAGAACCATCACGTCCATACATCCATCGTTGTTATAGTCGACCTGGATGAGATTGAGTCCTCCCAGTTGCTCGGAAAGCCCGGCGGGAGCGGTTCTATCTGCGAAAGTTCCATCACCATTGTTATGGTAGAAATGGAGCGGGTCGCATGTGTCCATGCTCGACGCGACGATATCAAGCCACCCATCCTGGTCGAAGTCGTCCACGATGATGCCTCCTGCTTCGAGAAAGGCATCGGTTCCTGCGGCGGGTGCGATGTCTTTGAAACGGCCGACATCTTGTGACGACTGAAAGATACTTAGCGGGATTAGTTGCGCGGGTGGAACCTTACCGGGATAGAGGCCCAGGGTTGCATATGCGACATTCAACAGCCATCGCACCTGATAGTCGTCCGGCTGCTTTTCGAGGTATTCGCTAAAATACTTGATTGCCTGTTTCGACTCCTCCTGCTTCACGTAATGCGTTCCATCTGTCAGAGGGGGAAATATATCCATATTGTCTGCGCCGCGGTAGGCGCCATTTTCCATTTCGGAGAGATGGAGATAGGCAGTCCCTATCATTTGCGCGATAAGTGGCACCGCCTGGGGAGCATTGGCTTGAGCAATCTTGTATGCAAGCTTCTGCTGTTCGATAGCCTTATATACTTCTCCTCCGGAGGCATATAACTGAGCCATGTTGAGGTGGGCTCGAAGGACACCGATAGGCTGGCTCTGCTCGGCATGTTCAGCTTCTCCTGAGGCGAGAACATCTTGCATGTGAGAGACTGCTTCTCTATACGATTGTTTGCGAATCTCGCAGATTTGGTGAAGATCGCGGTTCCAGCCTTCGGGCTTCGGAAATGCAGAGAACGCATTATCTGCCTCTCCAAATCCTCCAACGTCGTTATTGGTACGCACAGCGCCCGATGAGATGAGAAAACTTAGCTGCTTGCGGTCCGTCAATTCTTGGGTATGTGGAGCGGCAGCGAAGATTGTCAGAATAGCAAATCCATTTGACACACGAACAATCCCAGTGATTTCACCAGCCTTGATCGTACTTACCGCGTCCCTTAACTCGGGTTGTAACTGTACCGGACTTAAGCGTCCTAGATACCCTCCATCGTCCGCTGTTGTATCGATGGAGTTTTCTTTCGCCAGTACACCAAAGTCCGTTCCCGCTTTGAGCTTTTTGAGAATCTTCTCGGCTTCTTCGCTAGTAGGCGCGACAATAATGCCAAGTTCAACGCTGCGGGGAGAGTTGTCTTGCAGTGCACAGAGTGTGGGTGCATCTCCGATAGGAAGAGTGACAACGATGATCTGCAAGAGCATTGTTGTCGTGATCCTAAGCAGGAGCCGACTGGCCCTTTGGTTTAACATTTAGCCCTTCTTACGATGATAAGTTGGTGAAGCGCACTACCGCGTGCTGCTACGAGGCAGCATTGCGTGACGTCGCTATCTCGGAAGCTCTCCACAGTTCTATGTGATCGACTAATCATCGAATGTGCTTCCCGTGAGAGGGGCATTCGACGCGGCGATCAGAAAACCGTTCGGGCCGTGTATGCACTGCTGTCGAATTCACACCGCACTTTATTCTCATGGCCGGGGACTGTCTTCGTCAGTTCGATGGGTAGCAGTATCATTCGATCGGTTGACTGTTTCCTCATCCGTTAAATGGAGAGGATGTAGGAGAGGCGGATATGGCTACTGCATGACTGGAAAGAAAAAATTAAGCTCGTAGCTTGTGGAACCTTCCAGAAGATTTTTTGATCGGTTCATCATAATTTTGCAGGATGCACCGGAGAGCCGGGATTCGTATTTTCTCGCGGGTTGCCTCTGAGGCTTTGTCTCGGCAAAGGATTTCGACGGTCTTCCCGTGAACGCTATGTGGCCCGTGGCGAAAGACGGTACAGACTCGCCGCGGCTTTTCACCGAGGAATTTCCTTTTCCTGACGGAAAAGCTCATTTCTATCCGGTGGAGTGGTGCGAGCCCTGCGAAGAGGCGTCTGAGGAATATTTCCATCATTTAAACAATGGCCACCTATTAGAGCATTTTGAACAAGGGGCGATGACCTATCGCAGCAAGGGGCTCAAGCGGATGACTCCTACTAATTTTGTTGAGGTATCCCCTGAACTCGCACGACAGCAAGGCATGGAAACCGGAAGCGTTGTCAAGTTACGGAGTCTTTATGGAGAGGCGACTGTGCCTGTCGTTGTCACTGATCGCGTTAAAGGCGACCAACTCTATATGCCTTTGAATTCAGTCGAGCAACCGGTGAATCGCCTAACTGGTTTGAAGGTGGATCGTGCGACTCATGCGCCAGCCTATAAGGAAGCCTCTGTACACATTACGGTGTTGCCGGAGAAGCAAGCCGATCCATTGCCTGCTGAGAACTTTCGTCATGGCACTCCTGCTCCTCAGTCTGGTGTGAAAGTAGAGCGCAAATGGAAGCGTGCCGACTATCAGCTTTTCGGAAGCCGCAATGAGGAAAAGCTGGTGCAGATTACGACGAGCAGGGTTTGAGGAATCCATGGAATGCTGCTTGGGGAAAGAGCAGCATGTGCGGAGTATCAGCGACTATGGGCCGCAATCGATGCGGCCCATAGTCCTGTGTTTATGCTGTTGTTGTTGGAGCCTCTTCCACATGATACTGCGCGGCTAGATCAAGAAACGTCTGAATTTGGGCATCTATCCAGGCTTGATCCTTGCCGAGTTCCCGCGCAAGTAACTTAGCGGCGGCAGGAGCCATGCGGACTGCTGCACGAGAATTCAGGAGAAGGGCGCGCGTACGCCTTGCCAGAACGTCGTCCAAGGTACGTGCCATTTCTTCTCGCGCTGCCCACACCACTTGCGCACCTATGTAGGGAAGGCTCGGATCGAGCTGCCTAGCCAATTCGGCATCCTGGCTGGCAAGTGCGCGGACATGCTTGGCATCAGTGCCATACACTCCCATGGCGTCTGCGAGATCGGATTGCGGCTCGGTATACCCGTGGATGCGCAGAGTTCGCGTTTTGCAAGGCACATCTTCCAGTTTTCCAAGAGTGATCGCGTGATTCACCGTGTCTTCCGCCATATGACGATAAGTCGTCCACTTACCGCCCACGATGGTCAGAAGACCCGCGCTGTCGATATGGATGGTGTGATCCCGTGACAAGGCTGCAGTTTTTCCGGCGTCGGAACCCGCCTCTTTTACAAGGGGACGAATGCCGACATAGACGCTGAGAATATCCTCACGTTTAGGTGGCCTGCTGAGATACTGGCCTGCGGTATCCAGTACGAAGTGGATCTCTTCTTCCAGGGCGACAGGTTCATAGGAAGGGCCTTCGATCGGAGTATCGGTTGTGCCCACCAGCGTGTGATCATGCCAGGGGATTGCGAACAGCACACGGCCATCGCTCGTGTGGGGCACCATGATGGCTGTATCTCCGCGCAAGAACGAATGCTCGAAAACAAGATGGATACCCTGGCTCGGTGCAATCATCGCAGGGGCATCCGGCTCAGCGAGGCGTCGTATCTCATCCGCAAACATGCCGGTGGCGTTGACGACCACCTTGGCGGGCACGGCGAATCGCTCGCCGGATTCGTGATCGATCACGACCACTCCGTCGATGAAACCGCCCTCGTCTTTCGTGAGCTCGACCACCGAGGTGTAATTCAAAATTGTTGCGCCTTGCTCCACCGCCGTCGCCATCAGGGAGATAAGCAGCCTTGCATCGTCGAACTGGCCGTCGTGATAGATCACGCCGCCGCGCAGGCCATCCTGGCGAATCGTGGGCAGACGTTCCAGGGTCTCTTCCAGCGAAAGAATCTTCGACTTACCAAATCCATATTTGCCGGCAAGGAGGTCGTAAATTTTCAAGCCGATCCCATAGAAGGGCGTTTCCCACCAGGAATAGTTCGGTACGATGAATGGCAGGTCGTGAACTAAGTGTGGGGCGTTCTGCAGAAGAATGCCCCGCTCTTTCAATGCTTCCATGACCAGAGAAACATTTCCTTGCTCCAAATAGCGAACGCCGCCGTGTACAAGTTTAGTGCTGCGGCTTGAGGTGCCTTTCCCAAAATCTTCCCGTTCCAACAGCAAGACAGAATAGCCGCGGCTGGCTGCATCCACTGCAATTCCTGCGCCCGTGGCTCCGCCGCCGATCACAACAATGTCCCATGGGTCCTTGCGCTCGTGGACGCGAGCGATCATCTCTTCACGCTTCATGCCGTCTCCTTGTTCCAGCCTTTCGAGCGTTCTACGGCGTCTCTCCATTTGGCCTGAATCTTGTCGATCGTCTTGCGTTCGGCCTTTGGTTCAAACACCGTACCTTCTTGGCGATGCTCGGCGATTGTCTCGATGTCAGGCCAGAAACCCGTCGCGAGGCCCGCTAAATAGGCGGCTCCCAAAGCCGTGGTCTCAAGCACCGCGGGCCTCCTCACGGGAATACCCAGCAGGTCGGCCTGGAACTGCATTAGTAAATCGTTTGCCGCTGCGCCGCCATCGACGCGGAGCTCCTTGAACGGATTCTGCGTGTCTTGATCCATGGCTCCCAGTACGTCCGCCACCTGGAAGGCGATGCTCTCGATCGCAGCGCGCGCAATGTGTCCGATCTCGGTGCTGCGCTGGATACCGATGATAAGACCGCTTGCGTATGGATCCCAATGCGGAGCGCCGAGCCCTGTGAATGCCGGAACAAAAACCACGCCGTTCGAGCCCGGCACGGAGTGAGCAACACCTTCGACGTCGGGCGACCGCTCAATGAACTTCATGTTATCGCGCAACCACTGCACCACGGCGCCGCCGATAAAAATGCTGCCCTCTAGAGCGTACTCCAACTTGCGAGTCGCGCTGCAGGCCAGCGTCGTGATGAGCCGATGCTTCGAGAGCGTGAACTGCTCGCCTATGTTCTGCAGAAGAAAGCAGCCGGTACCATATGTATTTTTGGCGTCGCCAGGGCTCGTACAAAGCTGGCCAAAGAGGGCCGATTGCTGATCGCCGGCAATGCCTGCAATTTCGACTTCTCCCAGACCCAGGGTTGTGGTCACTTGACCGATCTTTCCGCTCGACCAGACGACTTCGGGCATCATGCTCTCGGGAATATTCAGCAGCTTGAGCAAATCTGTGTCCCACTTATCCTGCACAATGTTATAGAGCAAGGTGCGCGATGCGTTGGTACGGTCGGTCACATGCCGGTTGCCGCTGGTCAGGTTCCAGATCAACCAGCTATCCACAGTGCCGAATGCCAACTTACCTTGCTCGGCTCTTTGCCGCGCCCCGGATACGTTGTCGAGAATCCAGGCGATCTTGGTGCCGGAAAAGTAGGGATCGATGAGAAGACCGGTTTTCTGGCGGATCGTATCCTCGGCACCATCGTCTGCCAACTTGCGGCAGAGGGGTGTACCACGCCGGTCTTGCCACACGATGGCGTTGTAGACCGGCCTGCCAGTCTCCCGATCCCACACGATGGTTGTTTCGCGCTGATTGGTGATGCCCAAAGCCACCACGTCGCGGGGGCGCACACGAGCCTTGCCCAAGACTTCCACCGCAGAGCCGAGTTGCGACGTAAGAATCGCGTAGGGATCATGCTCGACCCAACCGGTTTGCGGGTAGATCTGTTGGAACTCATGCTGAGCCGTCCCAGCGATTTTGCCCGCCTGATCGAAGAGGATCGCGCGCGAACTGGTAGTGCCCTGATCGAGTGAGAGAATATACGCCATGCGCTGTTAAGATGCGGGGCCAACCCCTGACGATGCGCCTTTAATCGGAGATATCCGAAGATATGTCTGGGGGAAAAAGGGATGTTGTTGCATGGCGTCCTGGAAATAAACCGCAGCATCCATGTAGGAGGCAAGCGAGCGCTAGCCCAAGGCCATAAAGACCAAAGGGCCGAGGTCAATTTGTTGAATACCGCGCAATTTTCCCATTATCTACCTTTAGGTGCGGCGTGGCTTGGTTGCTGCCCCTGCGGTCAAGCACAAAGAGAGATACAATCCGAACCCGTCCGTCTCCTGCTGCCGGATGCTCCCGGTCCCCAAGGCGAAGCATTTCCAACAGTTTCCATTCCGCCATCCTCTCCTCAGCTTCAAGCAGCCGAATCCCAGCAAAAAGATCCCGACATTCAGTCCGATGTACATGTGAAAGAAGTATCCGCCACGGGCCCGACGGATTTGTGGCATCGTAAGTATCTTTTCGGCGATTGGAATGGAAAGCGATCTGCGGCTTGCGTGAAGTCAGGTGGAAGCGGGAATTGCACCTGCAACGATCGAAGAGATATGGTTCCTGAGGGAACACAAGGAAGTGAAGCGGTGGAGCAATGAACAGACAACTTTTGGGCGAGCTGATCTCTGAAGCCGTCGCTGTCTTTATCATCATCGCGTTTGGCGATTCCGTAGCGGGCATGTATGCGCTCTATTCACCGAGTCCCTATCAGCAAGCCTATTGGGGAGTTTGCATTGCGTGGGGCTTGGGCGTAACCATCGCCATTTATGCCACGGGCTCGGTTTCGGGCACCCATGCCAACCCAGCAGTTACCATCGCGCTGGCTATTTTTAGAAAGTTCTCGTGGAGCAAGGTACTACCCTATTGGTTTGCCCAAGTGGTGGGAGGCATCGCCGGGGCGGTAATCGTCTATGTTCTCTATGCGCCGGTTATCGATCACTTCAATAATGAAGTCTCGCACCTTACGCGTGCGGCTGGGGGAGCTGCCGGCGTCTTCTTCACCCATCCCGGATTGGCGATTACACCGATGCATGCATTCAGCGATCAGATCATCCTGACTGCGTTTTTGATTTTCGGCATCTTTGCGATCACCGAACAATATAACGAGATGGCGCCTGGCGCGAATTCCGGCGCGTTCATGATTGGCTTGCTTGTGGCTACGATTGGTGCGTCCATGGGGTATCTCGAAGCATGGGCCATCAACCCGGCACGCGACCTCGGTCCCCGCATCTTTTGTTACTTTGCAGGGTGGGGAGATTCGGCCTTTCCGTCTCCGGGCAACTACTGGTGGATTCCCGTTGCCGCTCCACTGATCGGCGGAGTGATTGGTGGAGGCGCTTATCAATATTTGATTCGGCCTTATCTACCCGCGCATGTTCGCGCGGTGAGCGGGGAATCCAAATAGCGGAAAGAGGGGCATAGGCACAGAGCGCGAATGCGGCAGTGAGGCATGGGGGATGTTCACCCATGCCTCACGTTATTTTGCCAGCCAGGTTAGCCGCGCAAGAAGTCCTTCGCTTTTTGGAGCAGCACGTCGCGACTTACGTCGGAGATAGCACTGGTCAGAGGAATCTGCTTGGGGCAGACCTCAACGCAATTTTGCGCGAAACCGCACTCCTGTACGCCGCCATCACCAGCCAAGGCACGCAGGCGATCTTCTTTGAAGACCTTGCCTGTGGGATGGTCATTGAATAGCTTGACCTGCGCGATGGTTGCCGCGCCTACGAAGCCCGTGGCCTCGTTGAACTGGGGGCAAACCTCCATGCAGCAGGTGCACGAAATGCAGTTCGAGAGCGGGTAGCTGGCTTCCTGCTGCTGCGGGAAGACGCGCGGGCCGGAACCTAAATCATAAGTGCCGTCAACCGGGACCCAGGCCTTGACGGCCTTCAGGTTTTCAAACAGCACGGAGCGGTCTACTTGCAGGTCGCGCACGAGAGGGAACTTCGAGAGCGGCTCGACACGAATGGGCTGCTCAAGATTCTCAACCAGAGAGGAACACGCCATGCGAGCTTTGCCGTTGATGCGCATGGCGCAGGAACCGCAGATCTCTTCAAGGCAGTTGGAATCGTAAGTCACCGGCGTGGTTTCGTGGCCGTCTGCGGTAACGGGGTTGGCGGCGATCTCCATCATGGCGGAGATGACGTTCATGCCCGGCCGCCACTCAAGCTCGAACTTCTCCCACACCGCAGGAGCATCGGGGCTGGCCTGGCGCTTGATTTCGAGTGTTACTGTCTTAGGTGCCATTCGCAGTCTCCCTCGGGTTATTTCGCAGCGTCGTAGCGGCGCGGGCGCGGCTTGATGAATTGGGTATCGACATCCTCATAGTCAAAGCGCGGGCCGGCAACTTCGCCGGTAAAGCTGGCCTTGGTGGTCTTGAGGAATCGCTCGTCGTTGCGGTCGGGAAAATCGGGTTTGTAGTGTGCGCCGCGCGACTCATCGCGCAGGAGCGCGCCTTGAACGACAGCCCTGGACAACTCCAGCATGTTCTTCAACTGGCGGGCGAAGGCGAAGCTGGTATTCGCCCATTGGCTCTTGTCGCTCAGGTTCACTTTCTTGTAGCGGTCGAGCAGTTCGACGATTTTTTCGTCGGCCTGCTTGAGCCCCTTGTTATAGCGAATGACGGTAGCGTGTTCGGTCATGGTCTGGCCGAGCGCGCGCCATAGCTTGAAGGGATTTTCAGTGCCTTCATTGTTGAGCAGCCTGGCGTTGATCTCGGTTTGGCGGGCAATTTCGGCTGCATGGCCGCCGTCACCTTCGGCTGCGGATACATTGTTGGCGTACCGCAGGGCATTCGGCCCGGCCGTGAAGCCGCCAAAGATGCAACTGACAAGGGAATTCGCGCCCAGGCGATTCGCGCCGTGATACTGATATTCGCATTCGCCGGCGGCAAAGATGCCGGGAATATTGGTCATCTGGTTGAAATCGACCCACAGGCCGCCCATCGTGTAATGCATGCCGGGAAAGATCTTCATGGGCACGTCGCGCGGATCGTCGCCCACGAATTTCTCGTAGATTTCGAGAATGCCTTCAAGTTTGCGATTGAGCGTTTCGCGGTCGATGTGGGTGAGGTCGAGGTAGACCATGGGCTGACCGTCGAGGCCGAGCCCATACTCATAGACCACCTTGTGAATGGCGCGCGTGGCCACGTCGCGGGGCACGAGGTTGCCGTACTTGGGGTACCACTCTTCAAGAAAGTACCAGCGGTCGGACTCGGGAATCTGCTTGATGGGCCGCTTGTCGCCCGCGATGCGGGGAACCCAGACCCGGCCCCCCTCGCCGCGGGCCGACTCCGACATGAGGCGGAGTTTGTCTTCACCGGGGATGCAGGTGGGATGAACCTGGATGAACTCGCCGTTGGCATAGTAGGCGCCCTGCTGAAACAGGGCCGACTGGGCGGAGCCGGTGCAGGCGACAGAATTGGTGCTTTTGCCGAAGAGGGCACCGTTGCCTCCGGTGGCCATGATGATGGCGTCGGCGGAGAAGGAGCGCAGTTCCATGGAGCGCAGGTCAAGAGCCGTGATGCCGCGGGCTACTCCTTTGGAGTCAAGCACGGCGGAGAGAAATTCCCAGCCCTCGTACTTTTTGACCTTGCCGTCGGACTCGTAGCGGCGAACTTGTTCATCGAGCGCGTAGAGAAGCTGCTGGCCGGTGGTGGCGCCGGCAAAAGCGGTGCGATGGTAGAGTGTGCCGCCGAAGCGCCGGAAATCGAGCAGACCCTCGGGGGTGCGGTTGAAGGGCACGCCCATGCGGTCGAGCAGGTCGATAATGGCCGGCGCCGCCTCGCACATGGCCTTGACCGGCGTTTGATTGGCCAGGAAGTCGCCGCCGTAGATGGTGTCGTCGAAGTGCTGGGCGGTGGTGTCGCCTTCGCCCTTTAGATTTTTAGCCGCATTGATGCCGCCCTGGGCGCAGACCGAGTGGGAACGCTTGACGGGGACAATGGAGAAGAGGTCTACCGTGCCGCCGGCTTCGGCAATTTTGATGACCGCTGCGAGCCCGGCCAAACCACCGCCGACCACGATAATTCTGGGTGATGCCATGAACAGTCTTCCTTTCCGAACAGGAGCAGGGAAAAGCTACGAGCCGCTAGCTGAGAGCCATTCAGGTCAAAAGGATGCTGACTTGGGCCGGCGCGACGATACGAGAAACGGGTACATTGGCGGGAGCGTTTCGATAGTTGGGACCGACGAAGGCCCATATGCTGGCAATGCCCATGGCCGCGAGCAGGACGCCCAGCGCCAAGCAGACATACGCGAAGCGCTTGCGGGCGGTTTCGCCGGGAGTGATGCCCCACTTGGCGGCAAAGAGCCAGATGCCGTAGGCGAAATGCCAGCAGATGGCGATCATTGCGATAACGTAGACGGCCAGCATCCAAGGGTTGGCCAACTCATGCTGCACCTTGGCGAAGGCGGCGCCAGGATTGTCGGGCAGGCTGGTGCCGAGAAATCGCTGGCGCAGCACATGCTGCACGATGTAGGCGAAGGCAATCAGCCCGGTCCAGCGCTGCGACACATACATCCAATTGCCCGCCCAGGGGTAATAAACCACGTTCGACTTGCCGCGCAGCCAGATATAAACGCCGTAGATGCCGTGATAGAGGATGGGCAGAAAGATGAAGACCCACTCCAGCACGCGAACCAGCGGCAGCGTATTGAGGAACTTGACCTGCGCGGCGTAGGCAGCCGGTCCCTTGAGAGCCTCGAAGTTGGAGAGCAGATGCTCAACCAGGAATGCGCCGATGGGGATGACGCCGAGCAGCGAGTGCAGCTTGCGCCAGAGGAAGGAGTTTCCCTGGCCGGCGCGCAAAGGCTGGACACCGCGGCGAAGCTTGGGCACGGCAGGATGTTGGGCAGTTGCCATGATAGGGTCGGCCTCCTAAATGCTGCAGGGCGAGACGGTTTCGGATAGAGGGACGGGGAATCCTTGTTTGTTACCCCAGCATTATTGGAGCCCCATGCTGCCCCCGTCAAGGTACCGTTTTACGGTTCGGTGAATTTGGGCAAAAGTGGCGGAAGATTCAGGCATGTAACCGGGCCAGCAATGCCGCAATGGCACGCCCGCGATGGCTGAGCATGAGCTTCGTGTCGAGATCGAGTTCGGCCATGGAGCGGTCAAGCTCAGGCAGGTAAAAAAGCGGATCGTAGCCAAAGCCGCCAGTTCCGCGGGGAGCGTCGAGGATGAGCCCTTCGACCGTTCCGTCGGCTGTCTGCAGGGCCACGCCGTCGCGCGCTACGACCAGCACGCAACGATAGCGGGCGGTGCGTTCAGCCTCCGGTACTCCGGCCAACCGCTGCAGCAGCAGCATATTGTTCCAGACATCGGTGTTGTCGTTGGCGTCGGGGGAGTCGATCAGGCCGGCATCGGCGGCAAACCGAGCCGAACGCACGCCGGGGGCTCCGTTCAGCGCATCGACTTCAAGTCCGGAGTCGTCGGCCAGGACGAGTTCGCCGGGAGCGAAGCGCGAGTAGTAGACAGCCTTGAGCGTGGCGTTGGCCACGAATGTTGTGCCGTCTTCCTCCGGAGCAGGAATAGTGTCGAGAGCGGGAAGGGGATCGATAGCGAGTGAATGGGCCGCCGCAGCGGTGCGAAAATCGCGTAGCTTGCCCTGACTGGTCGTGGCCGCGTACAGGTGAAGTGCCATGGGGCAAGTGTAATTCTCCCGTGCGTTCTTCGACAGGGGAGGGGGCAGCCTGACGCTGCGCGCGGTTCCGTATCGGCGGGCACAAAACTTTGCAGCCACGGAGTAAAGCGATTTGGTAACATGAGTGCGCGAATCTGGAGATAGTATCCGATGACTCAAACTCTGCCCTGGTTTCTGCTGGCTGCGGCCCTTCTTGTTTCGCCCGTGATGGCAGAAGCCGCGCCCGCCGCTGGTGCGCTCGATAACGACCATGGCGCTTACGCGACTCATCGCTACCCGAATTTGTTTGCCAGCGCGGGTCATTCGAAGGCGGAGAGCGATGCGAAAATTGCTGCGGCCTTCCAGCAGCTTTTTCATGGGGACGCGGCGACGCAGGCGATCTACTATCCGGCAGGCTCGAATGCCGATGGTCCGCTGGCCTATGTAACGGACGTCGCCAATCACGATGTGCGGACCGAGGGCATGTCGTATGGCATGATGATCGCGGTGCAGCTTAACCACAAGGCCGAATTCGATGCGCTCTGGAACTGGGCGCGGACCTATATGTACATTGGCTCGCCCACGCATCCGTCGCAAGGGTATTTCTCATGGTCGTGCAAGACGACGGGCGAACCGAACGAGGAGACGGCCGCGCCAGATGGCGAAGAGTATTTTGTGATGTCGCTTTATTTTGCCGCCAACCGCTGGGGCAATGGCATGGGCATCTACAACTACAAGGCAAGGGCGGACGAGCTTTTGACGACTATGCGGCACCGCGAGACGCGGACCGGGGCCACCAAGTTTGGCGAGCGCACCGTGGGGGCCGAGGTGAACGAAGAGGCGAGGATGATCCGCTTCACGCCGGTGGTGGGCAAGGCGGACTTCAGCGATCCGAGCTATCATCTGCCGGCGTTTTATGAGTTGTGGGCGCGCTGGGAACCGCCGGCCGACCGTGCCTTTTGGGCGCAGGCCGCGCAGGTGAGCCGCGACTACTTCGAGAAGTCAACGAATGCCAAGACCGGGCTGAATCCAGACTATGCGAACTTCGATGGCACGCCGCACCCGATCAGTTGGAATCCTCACGCGGGCGATTTTTCATTCGACTCATGGCGCACCCAGAGCAACTGGTCGGTGGATTGGGCATGGTGGGGCAAGGACCCGCGCGAACGGGCGCTGAGCGACAGGACGCAAGCCTTCTTTTTCTCGCAGGGGATCGACCGTTATGCGGACCAGTTCACGCTGGAGGGCACACCGCTTTCGAAGCGCCACTCCACCGGACTGCTGGCTACCGGCGCGGTGGCCAGCCTGGCCGCGACGCAGCCGGTAAAAGACAAGTTCGTCGAAGAGTTATGGAATGCGCCGGTTCCGAGTGGGCATGAGCGCTACTACAATGGCATGCTCTATATGATGAGCCTGCTGCATGTGACGGGAAATTTCAGGATATGGGGCCCGCAGTAGGCCCCTTGGGCGAGGTTGCGGATCAGTTGGGCAGCGGCAATTCGGCGTCGAATCCATGCTGAATGAGGTCGGCGCGGAGTCGATCGACGGTGGTGAATTCCAGTGCCTTCATGCCCAGGGCACGCGCCGCTTCAATGTTGACGGGCTTGTCGTCGAGGAAGAGGGTCTCCGCGGGCTGCGTTCCGAGTTCCTTGAGGATGTGGCGATAGATCGCCGGGTCGGGCTTGGCGATGCGCAGTTGATAGCTCCAGACCAGCACGTCGAAGTTGTTAATCCAATTGAAGGTCTTCTCGACGCTGTGGAGCACGGAGTCGCCCATATTGGAGAGAATGCCGGTGAGCAGGCCGCGCTGCCTGAGTTGCTGCTGCCAGGCGACCATGGCGGGATTTTCGGTGGTCCACATGCGGGCGTCGAGTCGGTTCAGCTCTTCAATCTCGGCTTGGCCAAGAGAAAGTCCTCCGTCGCGCACGATCTTTTGCCAGAACGTGATGCCGGTGAGCTTGCCCTCGTCGTAGGCGTGGCGGTCGGCCCAATATAAGGTTTCGAAGCGGTCTACCGGGAGGCCCGTGATGCAGACCATGGCGGCATGTGCCTTAGGGTCCGGTGGTCCAGTCAGTACCATTCCATAGTCGAAGACAACCGCGCGCAGACCCAATGTTCCTCCCTGGCGGCCCCGTTGTATGGTGAAAGGGGCGCTTCTCTTTCTATTGTGCACGATACGGCTCTGTATCGCGGAATGTAGGGGGCGGACGAAGCGCCGGGTGATCTGTCTTTGGGGTGGAGCAGGATGCGGTTTTCTCGCAGGTCGAATTGGAATACGGAGGAGAGCGAACTGGCGCGGGCTCATCGCGAGCGCGCGTTGGCCGGGCTCTCGACTGCCGATCTCACGGCGTCGAATCCAACGCGGTGCGGATTTGAATTTGACCATGCTCTGCTGCGGGCGCTGGCCAACCCGCAGGCCCTGGATTACGATCCGCAACCGAGAGGGCTCTTGAGGGCGCGCGAGGCGGTTTGCGGCTACTATGCCGACCACGGGGTGACGGTTGCGCCCGAGCAGGTGGTATTAACGACCAGCACCAGCGAGGCTTACAGCTTTCTCTTCCGGCTGCTTTGCGATCCGGGAAGCGAGATTCTGGTGCCTCAGCCGGGCTATCCGCTCTTCGACTTTCTGGCCGCCCTGGACGATGTGCGCCTGAAGGCTGCTCCGCTGGTCTACGACCAGGGCTGGCAGATCGAGCCGGAGGGCTTGCGCCAAGCCATTACCCCAGCGACCCGGGCCATCGTGCTGGTGCACCCCAACAATCCCACGGGCCACTTTACCAAGCCTTGGGAAGCGGAGGAACTGGGACGGCTGTGCCGCGAGCACGACCTCTCCCTTATTGTGGATGAGGTCTTTCTGGATTACGGCTTTGCGGGCAGACCGGCTAGCTTTGCCGCCGGACTTGAAGGCGTACCGGTGTTCGTGGTCAGCGGATTGAGCAAGATTGCCGGTATGCCCCAGATGAAAGCGGCATGGATTGTGGCGACCGGCCCGGAGAAGACGGCGGCACTAGACCGGCTGGAAGTGATCGCCGACACGTTTCTGTCGATGAATGCGCCGGTGCAACATGCATTGCCGGTATGGCTGGAGACACGGGCGGCAATCCAGGCTCAGATTCGCGAGCGTGTGGCGACCAATTTGACCGAGTTGGACCGGCAATTGGAGGGGCAGCCCGTGATTCGGCGGCTGGAGGCGGAAGGGGGATGGTATGCCGTGTTGCGTATTGCCGCCTTGCAGACGGATGAGCGAACCGTGCTGGAACTGCTGCAGCGGGGTGCTTGGGTGCAGCCGGGCTACTTTTTCGGGATGCCGGACTCGGGATGGCTGGTAGTGAGTTTGCTGGGCTCTCCCGGTGAATTCCGAGAGGGCATCAGGATTCTCTTCGACTATTTTGAGCAGGCTCAGGATTTGTCCAGCTAAATAAGCCCGGTAACAGTACTCGGGATAAGTTGAAGAGTTGCGCGATGTTTAGTCTTTTATGCTGTTGTAAATAAATGATATAGGTAGGTGGATTGTGCCTACAGGTTAAACATCCGCAGGAACGGGTTACTGCTTTTCTCTCTGCCGATGCTGGTCGCTGGGCCATGACCGGGCAGGACCTTGGTTTCATCG
This sequence comes from Terriglobales bacterium, assembly GCA_015654835.1. Classification (GTDB taxonomy): domain Bacteria; phylum Acidobacteriota; class Terriglobia; order Terriglobales; family Acidobacteriaceae; genus Telmatobacter. The sequence goes on along the minus strand of JAATGG010000133.1, from coordinate 37,528 downwards.
GGTAAGGCTAACAGGCGGGTCTGGATGGATTCGATGATCTGCCCGGAGTTGCCACCGGGCAAATCGGTGCGACCGATGCTCCCGGCGAAAAGCGTGTCCCCAGCGATGAGCAATTTAAGCGGAGCCAAGTGGAGGCAGATGGAGCCCGGAGTGTGACCGGGCGTGTGCAGCACTTCTGCGGGGTACCGGTCGAGCCCGACCTGCAGGCCGTCGGCCAAATTATCGTCGGGAGGGGCTACTTCCGGGGTGGCAATCCCGAGCCAGCCTGCCTGCATTTCCATCATTTTGAGCAAGGGCAAGTCGTTTTCGTTTAGCAGAATGGGAGCGCCGGTCAGCTTTTTGAGCTTGAGCGCACCGCCCACATGGTCGATATGCGCATGGGTGACCAGAATCTGCTTGAGCTTGAGGCCCAACTCGATGAGGCGTTGGTGAATGCGCCCGATCTCATCGCCGGGATCAATGACGATGGCCTCGCCGGCTTCTTCATCTCCCATGAGGGTGCAGTTGCATTGGAGCGGGCCGACGGGAAAGGTCTCAAGGATCATGACTTTATTGTAGGCGCTTGCCTCTACCGCAACTGAATGGTGTGCCGTCCACGTTTGAAACGCAGCAAAAAACGGCAGGTCATGAGACCTGCCGTTGGTAAAACGTATGTTTTGAAGGAGACTCGAGGCTTATTTGCCGGACTTGGCAGGTGCCGAAGCTGGCTTGGTGCCCTCAAGAACCGAGTGATTGCTGCCTGAACGTACATAAAGTACGGTGAGGCTGATGGAGGTAATCATAAAGATCACAGCGGACCAGGTTGTCAGGCGGGTGAGCACGTTGGCGGCTGCACGGGGACCAAAGGCGGTTTGCGAACCTTGTCCACCGAAAGCGCCAGCCAAGTCGGCCGAACGGCCCTGCTGCAGAAGAACCACTCCAATGAGAAACAGGCACACGATTACGTGCAGGGCGACAACGAAGTAGAGAAGGATCTGCATATCTAAGCTGCTTTCCGGTCTGCCCAATTGTTTTGGGCACAGAATCTTGGTGCGGAGGAGGGGACTTGAACCCCTATGCCTTGCGGCGCCAGCACCTCAAGCTGGTGCGTCTGCCAATTTCGCCACCTCCGCAATGGGGTGAACTTGATAAGTATAGCAAAGGTTTGCGGTTGTGCGGCAAGGGGAGAGGTTGTGTCGATTTATGTTCATCTTTTTGGCAACGCAAGCCTGGGCCGATTCAAGTCCGGGCAGGATCGTCAGAAAAGCAGGGCCATCCTGAGAAACATGAATCTGGGACGGCTCTGCAGGCAGAGGACGGGCAAAAGGCAACGCCGCGAAGAGCTTGCTGCTGCGCTCCTCCTTATTGAATGCGTTCGAAGCGGAAATCAGCTTCACGCAGGGCGTGACTGATGGCCGTAATGTGGCTGGCGCCGCGGGTTTCCAGGGTGACGTCGATGACGGTTTCGCTGAGACTGACCCCGTAATACGCACGATTGTGGATGGTTTCAACGATATTGGCGCGCTCGCGAGCCAGGATTTCAGTGAGATGGAGCAGAGCGCCTGGGCGATCTTGCAAGTAGACGCGGACACGCAGCAGACGGCCATCCTTGACCAGGCCGCGTTCGATAATTTTGGCGAGCAGAGTGACGTCGATGTTGCCTCCGCAGACGAGCACGGCAGTGCGGCGATGCCGGAGGTTGGTTTTGGACTGCAGAAGGGCGGCGAGCGCCGCAGCGCCAGCACCTTCGGCCAGCGTTTTTTCGCGCTCAAGCAGCATGAGAATGGCGCTGGCGATTTCTTCGTCATCGACCGTAACGATTTCGTCAACGTAGCGAGAGACCAGGGGAAGGGTGAGATCGCCGGCGCGGCGGACGGCGATGCCATCGGCGATGGTGGCTTCGGCAGCGAGGGTGATGGGCTTGCCGGCCTCGCGGGCGCGGAGCATGGAGGGCAGCTTTTCCGGTTCGACGCCGATGACGCGAATTTTAGGATTGGACTCTTTGAGAGCGCAGGCAATGCCGCTGATGAGGCCTCCGCCTCCAATGGGGACCACCACGGCTTCGAGGTCGGGCACCTGTTCCAGCAGCTCAAGGGCGATGGTTCCTTGACCGGAGATGACCTCTGCATCGTCAAAGGGATGAATAAAGGTGCGGCCTTCTTCAACGCGGCGGCGGAGAGCTTCTTCACAGGCCTCGTCGTAGCTGGCGCCGTGGAGGATCACCTCAGCTCCGTAGGCGCGGGTGGCGGCGACTTTCACTTGTGGCGTAGCCAGAGGCATGACGATTTGGGCGCGAATGCCGCGTGCCGTGGCGTGAAAGGCGACGCCCTGGGCGTGGTTGCCGGCGCTGGCGGCGATCACGCCCCGTTTACGCTCCGCCTCATTGAGGGTGAGCAGCTTGTTGAGCGCGCCGCGCTCCTTAAAAGACCCGGTGCGCTGCAGGTTTTCAAGCTTGAGGTGCAAGGGCAGTCCGGTGAGTTCGGAAAGATGATGAGAAAGCTGACAAGGGGAGACGTGGATGGCCTCGCCGATGCGGGCGCGAGCAGTCTGGATGCTGGAGAGAGTGACGGGTTCCAAGAGAAGTTCTCCTCTGTAACACGAAATGAGCCAAGAAACGGGCAAGAAATGAAAAAGCCACCAGCCGCATTTGCGGGTGGTGGCCTGTGGGTACTGCACAATTCAAAACTGATTCGTCAGGCTATTTTCCCGCGCGCACGTTGGAGCCACTAATTCGAATGACGGGAATGGATAGAGCGCCAGTGGGGGGCTGGTGGAGGCTCGTGTTGGCGCTGAAGCGATGCATAACGTTGATGGCAGTAAAGCAGAGGAGCCGGGGGTGCGTCAAGAAGCTGGCTGGCGCAGCGAGGCGAATTGCGGAAGCTGAGTGCCGGTTTTTTGAACTGGAAATCAGATCCCGTCCGGCGGTCAGTCGATCATCAAGATTAAAAATCGGCTTTTATACCAGTGCGGATTGTGACGGCTGCGCTTGATTGGGCGCTTTTGGATCATTTTCGGCGTCTACCATATTCAAAAATTTGAGCACCTTGAGCAAAATCAAGCATCAATAGTACGTGGCGCGAAAGGTCTCGTCGTTCGTGAATAAACATACGGAGAACACCGCCGGATGTTTCCCGCACCGAGGGTAGAGATCGCGCAGTATACGTCTTCCCATTTCGTGCTATGCATTTTGGACTCCTTAGAATGAACTTTGAGTTAGGCGAATGAATCATGCTGCCCACGCAGAGGCGGTGGACGTTGTGAGCGGCTCAGAGAATGGCTGCCTTGTTCCCTTGGAGCGCAAGAGACTCAGCTTGCACGTCGGAGGCAACGAGTGAGCCCTTTTCACGTCTCTATCGGTGGAGGGTTGCTATCGTCTGTTAGTCGCGCTATCTTACCTGCAGTAACATACGAGTGACGTCGGGCGCGAAGACGATGGGTGCGCACACATATTGGGCAGTATTTCGAATGGGCTTTTTCGATCCGAGAGTTGGCTAGAGTCGTGGGGCTAAACTCCCACTGCTTTGCACACTTATCCAGGCAATCAACGGGCTTTACGCCTCATCCACACGTATCGCGTTGGGCGCAGGAGTTACTGGTCGAAAATACACTCCCCTTTTCAGGGGGCTCATCGTTGCGGTTTCGCAAACCAAAGCCAATTTACAATGTTGCGCAGCCGTTTTACCGGATTTACGCCGGGCAAGTTTTGCGAGGAATGAGAATCTTCCCTTCATTCCTTTGTTGTAGGCTACACCGAGGTCGGATGCACAAAAGTCAGCAGGCGAAGAACTCAGGCGAGTTCCTGAGAGGCCCCATGGCACGCTCGCGCGGAATAGCGGTCTTGGTCGAGAGACCATTGTCCGGAGCGTTTCGCAAATCCTGCGGAAAGCAAAAGCACTTACCCGCGCGAGAGACGAATAACATCTGGTATCACGGTGCCGTAAGTCGGCACGGACAAACCAGGCCCTTCTAACCACTTGGGCGCGAAGTTTCACGGAGCAAAGCGAGGGAGAGATGAGCGATCTAGCGGCTCTAAATCATGTAACAGCAGGTCAGATTGAGGTGCCTTCGGACGTCGAGATCTTAGTTGACGGCAAGACCGTCGTTGCAAGAGAAGGGGAACTGCTGATCGAAACAATCCTCCGTGATGGTGCGGTTGAGGTCCCACACATCTGTTATCACTCTGCGCTGATGGGACCCATTCAGACCTGCGACACTTGCATGGTCGAAGTGGATGGAGCACTCGTGCGTGCGTGTGGAACCAAGGTGGCTGCGGGGATGAAGGCGGTGACCCAATCGAAGCGTGCCAAGGATGCCCGGTCGGAAGCCTTCGACGTGATCCTGGGCAACCACATGCTGTATTGCACGGTATGCGACAACAACAATGAGAACTGCCGCGTTCATAACACCGCGCGAGCGTTAAATGTGGAACACCAGGAGCATCCCTTCAAACCGAAGCCGTATGAAGTGGATATGTCCAATCCCTTCTATCGATATGACCCTTCTCAGTGCATTCTCTGCGGTCAATGCGTGCAGGCGTGCCAGACCGTGCAGGTCAACGAAACGCTTTCGATTGGCTGGGAACTCGATAGTCCGCGTGTGCTGTGGGACGGCGGCATGCAGATCGGAGGATCAAGCTGTGTCTCCTGCGGTCATTGCATCACAGTGTGTCCATGCAACGCGCTGATGGAAAAGTCGATGTTAGGAAAGGCCGGCTATCTTAGCAACATCCCCAAAGGCTCTCTAGACGGGATGATCGACTTAGTAAAGGCCGTTGAGCCCGAACTTGGCTACGGCGCCATTATGAAAGTTTCAGAGGTCGAAGCAAAGATGCGGGAGGAGCGCATCGAGAGGACAAAGACGGTCTGCACTTATTGCGGCGTTGGATGCAGTTATGACGTTTGGACCAAGGATCGTGACATCCTCAAGATTGTTCCATTGCATGGAGACGCCAATCAAATTTCAACTTGCGTGAAAGGTAAGTTCGGCTGGGACTTTGTAAACCATGAAGATCGTCTGCGCAAGCCCCTGATTCGGACCGCCGACGGCTTTCGCGAGACGAGTTGGGAAGAGGCTCTGACGCTGGTAGCGGAGAAACTCGGCAACCTCAAGAAAGCACATGGTCCAGACTCTATAGGTGTCGTAGTCTCTTCGAAAACGACCAACGAAGACGGCTATCTGATGCAGAAATTTGCGCGGGCAGTGATTGGAACGAATAACGTGGACAACTGCTCGCGTTATTGCCAATCACCTGCAACCATGGGGCTATTCCGTACAGTTGGATACGGCGGAGACTCCGGGTCTATCGAAGATATTGGTAAGTCGGCCCTGGTACTCATTGTCGGAAGTAACACGGCAGAGAGTCATCCGGTGCTTGCCACGCGCGTGAAGCGCGCACATAAGCTATTCGGGCAAAGGCTGATTGTCGCCGATCCGCGTGAACACGAGATGGCAAAGCGCGCGGATATCTATTTTCGTCCTCGTCCAGGTACCGATCTGGTTTGGATTTCGGCGATGAGCCGCTATATGTTTGACCACGATCACGCCAAACTGGACTTCATCGAACAATGGGTGAATGGTGTCGATGAATTCAAGAAGAGCCTGGAGCCGTTTACGATGGAGTACGCCGCCAGGATCTGCGATGTCTCCATCGAGACATTGGAGCGGGTGGCGAAAGAAATTGCCGCAGCGGACACGATGTGCGTGCTTTGGGCCATGGGCATTACCCAACATACGAGCGCATCGGACGGATCGACAGCTATTTCAAATTTGTTGTTGACCACAGGCAACTACATGCGGCCGGGTTGCGGGGCATATCCATTGCGTGGTCACAACAATGTGCAGGGCGCAAGCGATATAGGGGCGATGCCCAACAACTATCCTGGCTACCAAAGTGTAACCGACGCTGCGATTCGCGAGAAGTTTGAGGCGAAGTGGGGTGTTACGCTGCCGCCGCAACGCGGCATGGACAATCACCAGATGGTCGAAGCGGTGTATGAAGGCAAGTTGCGTGGCCTCTACCTTGCGGGTGAAGATATGATCTCGGCCGACTCGAATGCCAATGTTGTCAGCGGGGCCTTTGAGCGCCTGGATTTCTTTGTCGTCCAGGATATTTTCTTTACCGAGACTTGTCGTTACGCCGATGTGATTCTGCCTGGCGCTCCAGCCCTGGAAAAAGATGGAACTTTCACCAGTACCGAGCGCAGGATTCAGCGCCTCTATCGGGCATTACCAGAGCGGGATGAGAGCAAAGCGGACTGGAAGATCACGCAGGATCTTGCGAATCGTATGGGCGCTAAGTGGAGCTATAAACATCCCTCTGAAATCATGGACGAGTTAGCATCACTTACACCTTTGTATGCCGGAGTTCGCTACGACCGGCTTGAAGGCTACAACACATTACAGTGGCCCGTGGCTCCAGATGGAACGGATCAACCAATCCTCTATTTGAAGGAATTTGCTTTCCCGGACAAGAAAGCCCGGTTCTATCCGGTCTCTTTTCACGAACCAGATGAGCGCCCCGATGTGGACTTTGATTTGTTCCTGAATAATGGCCGCCAGTTGGAGCATTTCCACGAAGGAAATATGACGCATCGGGTGGCAGGCATTAACGAGGAAACGCCGGAGCGCTATATCGAGGTTTCAGAAGAACTCGCCCAGGAACGCGGCATTGAATCGGGACGGTGGGCGCGGGTTACCAGCCGTCACGGCTCATTAGTGATTAAGGTGCTGGTCACGGGACGCGTGTTTGGGAAGCAGGTGTATCTGCCGCTTCTTTCGCAGGAGGGGCCGGTGAATATTCTCACAGGCTCTCACGCCGATGCGGCGACCAATACCCCCGCGTTCAAGGAGACGGCGGTAAAGCTGTTTTTGCTTCCGGAGAAAGGCACAAATCCGCTGAAGCCGCTCAATTTCAGGTTCTCTGGAAAGCCTACACCGCAAACAGGTGTGGAGGTTGAACGGAAATGGAAACGCAAGGATTATCGTATGCCTGGCTCTGAAAGGCTGGTCCAGATTCAGAGTTCCAAATAGAACGGAAATGTGTGCGAGTGATTAACGGCGACGCCGGTCTCATGGAGCGGCGGTGCCGTTAATGAAGAGGCGTGTTGAGGAAGAGCGATGTGCCGAACGATGCGTTGGGAGTATGGTAAACATAGAAATGAGACTACATACGCCACTGATTTAGAGAAGCGGCTTCCTCTGTTTTCGGTGCGCTCGCTGGGGAACAGTGCATACTCGCAGGCAAACGGACAGGGCATCAGAAGATCATGCGAGGCGCTGGACTCGACTGCCGAAACATATCTATAAGATCGTTTCGAAAACACCAGGGTCCGTTCTGCTTGAAACTTCGCGCTTCGATTCGTCCAACCGATATAGCTATCTATTTCAAAAGCCGGTAGAGATCATTTTAGCGAAGGAATTCGATGAGGTTCCCCGGGTTTTTGTCCAGATCGATGAGGCTCTCGCGAAGGGATGCTATGTTGCCGGATTCATATCTTACGAGTGTGGCTATTATTTCGAAAACTCTTTCAGGGCATTGGCAGACCCAGTAGAATGGCCGCTGGTGTGGTTTGGGGTCTACGACAAGCCTCTCATTTTCGATCACGCAGTTGGGCGATTTGAGCCAGGCGAGCCTTCTCTTTCTTATCCGGAAGCTATTGAGAGTATTGCGGACGGGATCGTGAACGAGATATCTCTCGACATTGGTGAGGATGAATATCGAGCCAACATTCTCCAGATCAAAGAGTACATTGCGGCTGGCGAAACGTATCAAGTCAATTTTACAAATAGAGTATTATTTGGCACGGATCGCGCCACCTCGGTTGTCTTTGAATCGCTGCTGAAGAATCAGTCGATTGCTTATGGAGCATTGATGAATGTGATGGATTGCCATATTCTTTCTCTTTCTCCAGAACTCTTTTTTCGTACCGATGGGAGACGTATCGAAACGCGGCCGATGAAAGGAACGAGGCGTCGCGGGCTTGACGCAAATGAAGATGTGCAGGAAGCCGCATGGCTTCAGCGCGACGAGAAAAATCGAAGCGAGCATGTGATGATTGTCGATTTATTGCGCAACGATCTTGGCAGGATCTGCAAGACGGGGAGTGTGCAAGTAGAGGACCTCTTCTCGGTCGAAAAATATGAGACTTTGCTGCAGATGACTTCTACTGTATCGGGGACGCTGAGGCCGAATATCGGTTACTACGACATCTTTCGGAGCATGTTTCCAAGTGGGTCGATTACAGGCGCCCCAAAGATTCGTACCATGCAGATTATTCGGGAGCTGGAACGGGCTCCGCGTGGCATTGCCATGGGATCTATTGGATTTATTTCTCCGCATGGGGCATCCGCTTTCAACGTGGCGATTCGAACCTTGGTGATAAAGGATGGTCGAGCGCAAATGGGCGTTGGAGGGGGAATTGTTGCGGACTCCCAACCTGAGGATGAGTACCGCGAATGCTTGCTTAAAGCTTCTTTTCTAACTAGGAAACACCAGGATTTTCAACTTATTGAAACACTGCTTTGGGAGAAGGAATATTGTTTTCTTAATCTGCATGTAGATCGATTGGAATCCTCTGCAGGATATTTTAACTTTTTCTTCGACCGTGAGGCTGTTCTATCGCAACTATGTAGGTCATCGGAGTCGTTCGCTAGCAATCGGCGTTATCGGGTGCGGCTCTTGTTAAGTGCCGATGGGGATGTTACGGCGCAGAGCGCGGAGATTTTCGCGTATACAGCGACTGCACGCGTGAGGCTGTCGGAAGAATGTACATCTTCTACGGATGTATTTGTTCGGCACAAGACTACGCGTCGTGAGTTCTATGACCGGCAGTATGCGAAAGCCCGCGCAGATGGATACGATGAAGTGATTTTTGGCAATGAGAAGGGGCAAATTACAGAAGGCGCGATCAGCAATCTCTTTGTTGAACGCGAAGGGCTGCTGTTGACCCCTCCGCTGAGTTGCGGCTTGCTTGCCGGGGTTTTCCGGCGCCATTTGTTGGAGAGTTGCGCGAGGGCGAAGGAGAGGATTTTGACGGTTGACGATTTACGAACTGCGGATGCTGTGTATCTTTGCAATTCAGTTCGAGGAATGCGCCGAGTTGAATCGCTTTGCCTTGATGCCTTACCTGTACGCGGAGCGCGGGTGAGAGCAGAATAGGGGGAAGCGGCGAGCGCCGCTTCCCCCTATTCTGAATTTTCTTATTGATTAGAAGTGGAAGCCTATTTCTGCAGTTAATGCACGCGGAGTGACATAGTGCGTGCCGCTGAAGGTGGAGAGGAAGTTATAGAGTGCGTACTTATTGGTGATGTTTACGCCAGTAAGCCGCAGGCTCCATTTATATCGATCTCCCTTGAATAGATCGTCGTCGCCGATGCTCGCGTCGAACAGATTCCTCGGGGCAATGCGCGGAGGATCCTTGTCATCGTCTTCCTTGCCGGGAGCAGGAATCTGCACCAGCTTGGAAGTAAGACCGGCGGCGTCACAACTGGTAAAGCCCATCGCCGGTGTGGCACGGACTCCGTCGCAGGTGAGGCCTGCTTCAAATTGCTGATCAGCAGTCAGTCCGCTTAGATCAATGCCCGGCTGTCCATTCGGCAACGTAATCGATGTTCCACCATTGGCCGGATTACATAGGCTGTTGGGGTCTGTCGTGTTGTAGCAGGGGACGGAACCGGCAACGAGGCCGCTGTCATAGCGCCAGTTGAAACCGATCCACGGCTTGCGCTTCCAGGGAAGCTGATATTGGATATGGGTTGTCTGGTTGTAGCGTTCGTCGTGATCGATACGAAACGGATATCCGCTTTGTCCGACAGTCGCACCTGCACCCGCAGATTGCGGTGGAAAGAACCGCGCAGAGACGGAAGACATCACCACGAATGCACTCAAGTTATGGAAGTTGGGGACGTCGGCGCGTAGTGCATAGCCGGGGATTTTGGAGTTATGCCAGTCAATGGGGAAGGTGATGGGCGTATTGCCGAGCACACTGAAGTCGAAGGCATTGTGCGTGTACTTCCAGATGTAATCACCACTTACAACAAGATAGCGTCCAAAGGCTTGTTGAAGTCCGGCATGGAACTCATTGCGGAACCCTGGCTGCTCGGTTCCCGACACGCCTGGGGTGCAAAGCAGCAGGGGGGACAGGATGGCATTGCCGCACCCTTCGCTGGACAGAACAAGATTTTCATTGAATGGGGTTTCGAGCGTTCGCGCATAAGAAACGCGAAGCACCGTGTTGCTTGGTTTGATGTTATATGAAATGCCGACCCGCGGTTCCGCCTGTCGGGCTACGGTCAGACCGTTATAGAGGTCTCCGCGAATTCCAACGTTGAACAGCCAGTTACCCGTCTTAATCTGGTCTTCTACATACAGTGCGAGTTCTTTGACATCGGTATGACCGAAGTAGTTATAGTAACTTCCACCGCGGGTGAGGTCGTAGGGCAGCAGGATGGAGTTGAAGGTGCCGGGATTGCCGCCGGCGCCAGTGACGGACGGGTCGTTGGAGTAATAGCCAGAGGCGTCGCACTGCGATGGGTCGGTAAAACCTGGCTCCGGTGTAGAGTCGGATGCACTGGCCACGCAAGGCGAATTGAAGGTGGAGGAAACAATGCCGAGGCTATCGTTTTCGCGGAGGAAGGTCTGCCCGTATACGGCACCAGCCTTGATTGTGTGGATGCCTTTGCTGTAGGAGAAATCTGTGCGAAGCCCGGCATTGGTGAGTGTACGGAATTGACCGATGGTTTGATTCTGGAGGTCGGGTGGTCCCAAGTCCGCAAGCGGATTGTTGCTCGGATAGTAATGATAAAAATCCTTGCGGATAAAGGCGCCCAGGTTGAAGACCGAGTTCTTACTTACGATGCGGGTATAGGTCGGCGCTATGTTGAATGTCTCGATTTTGGAGCGCTGGTCGGTGTTGCCTACATCGCCGAAAACCGGATTTGCGCCAGAGCCGCCACTTACCACATTCATGACGTTCAGGTTGTCGTAAGCGTTCGGGGTTTGAAACCATGAACGGCTGTAATTGAAGCTGGTATGAATTGAGTCTACCGGTGTGAATTGATAATCGACACGGTCGAACGCATTCTGCTCATTGCCTTTGGCGTGGAAGACGACGAACTCGGGAGGATCGAGGAAGCGTCCGGTGTTGAGACCATCGGCTTCAAAGAAATTACCCCAGTTTTTGCCTCCATAGCCTAAATCAAATCCAGCGGTTGCAGAACCGAAAGTACCGTAGGAGGTCGTGATACTCCCAACCGGTTTCGTCAGGCCCTGACCCGAGCGGGTCGTTACATTGATGACGAGACTGGTTTTGTCGCCATACTCCGCGGGAGGCGCGCCGGAGATCACTTCGATGGACTGAATGGAATTCGACGGAATCTGGTTGGAGAAGACTTTGCTCTGCTGATCGGTGATGGGCTGGCCATCAACGGAAAACGAGTTCGAGGCATGATCGCCAAGACCATGGAAAAGTCCGTTGGAATCGGCCGTCACGCCGGGAGAGGCGAGGGTGACGAGTGAACTGAGAGAAGAGGACTGGCTTTCAAGCGGAAGTTTTTGAAAGAGTCCGCGGTCGACGTCGGTGTGAAAGGTAGGATCGTTTTCGACGAGATCCTCGCCGCCTTCGACGGTCACCGTGTTAGAGGCTTCACCTATCTTCATATCGATGCTGAGGCTCACAGGCACGACGGAGCGAACATCGATATCGCGGCTGACGGAAGCGAACCCCGCCATCTTCACGGTGAAGTGATAGGGATTGAAGGGTACGTTCGGAAACTGGTAACGCCCGGAGCTATCGGTAATGGCTGTCCTCATATACTGGCTGACGGGATTATCGATGCTGACGGTGGCGCCTGGAACGATGGCGCCACTCGGGTCTGTAATGGTTCCGCTGACGGTGCCGGAGTTTGCGGCGGATTGAGCGAAGACAAAAGAAGCGGCTAACTGCAGAACGAGCGCAGTTAGAAGAACGACGACACGCCGCACAGGTGTGCGCATGGACGAACCTCCAAGAATTTTTGCTGAATTGTGAAAAATAGACCTACTTAGACGAAAGCAGGTTCAGCAGGTGGAGGCCGGCAATAGAAGGAGAAAACAAACGTTTCCCGCGGCTGGTCCGCGGGGATGATATCGACTTCTTCTGTCCGCTCGACAGCAACAGGCAGTGCAACAGGAGCAGAGAGAGAAATGCCCGCGTGAGCGGTCACGCAGAGCGAGCACTCAGGGTGGGGCGCACTGCCCAAGTCGTGGACGTGAACAGCCTGCATTGCTCCGGCGAATGTGATCAGCAAAGCGCAGAGAATGCTGAGAAGCAATTCTCGACGACCCTGCGAGCGAAATTTGATCTGCGTCCGGAACATATTTTTGAACTGAGAGTTGGATTGAACGGGAGAACAACAACTATTCCCCGCATCATACTGAATTCCGTCCGATGCGGTCAATCCAATGAGGTATATCCGATTGGAGTGATAGCGGTCTCTTGCAAACCCAACACGATAATGAAATTCGATTATCAATTAACCGGAGGGAATAATCAAGTTCCCGCTGTTGGGAAGCAACGTAACTTCTATAAAGATGTGCTTCATGATTCCGGCGATTACCGATTTTTCACACAGAGATGCTATAAGCCCAATATGGATTTTCTTGCTTCTCCGCTTGATGCCCTCAGCCGCCGCCGTTTCTTACGGCAGAGCTTTGCTTTCAGTGCACTGGCCGCCTCTGGGGCGCTGCCAGGTTTTGCTAACGTGTTGCCTCCAGGTCCGGGCACTGCCGAGATACTGATGATCGGTGACTGGGGTTATGAGGATGCGACTGCCCAGACTCATGTTGCCGCGGGGATGCGCGAGTATGCACGCGCTCATGCGATCAGTGCACAGGCATTGCTCTTTTTGGGAGATAACTGGTATGGCGAACTGAATGGTGGGGCCAAGTCGCCGCGCTGGCATACACAGTTCGAAGAGATGTATCCAGCCACGGCATTTAACTGTCCTGCTTATGCGCTGCTGGGGAACCACGATTATCAGAATTGGCCGGATAGCAAGGTTGAAGCTGAACTGGAATACGCGCGGGCAGGGCGGACGTACTCAGGTCGAACCCGCTTTACGATGCCGGCGCGGTGGTACAGGTTTGAATTTCCGCAGCAGAACCCGTTGATTACGTTTATAGCTTTGGATAGCAATATGCCGCATGGAAACGGAGCGGTTGCGCATGGACGCGACTTTACGCTGACGCCTCAGCAGCAGGCGGAGCAACTCGCGTGGCTTGAGGCGGAGCTTGAACGTCCGCGCACCGCGCCGTTTCTGGTCGTGATGGCGCATCATCCGGTGTATTCAGATGGTCCGCATGGAGATCACCCGGTGCTGATTCGTGACTGGGACCCGTTATTGCGGAAATACAAGGTGCCGCTGTATCTGGCCGGTCACGATCACGATTTGCAGCACTTGGAGTTCGAGGGGCACCCCACCAGCTTCTTTCTCTCAGGTGGAGGCGGGGCAGATTTATACAACCTCAAGATCGATCCGTCGCAGAGAGGACCGTATGCGCAGAAGGTCTACGGCTTCAGCCATCTTTCTGTCACTCCGCGGCTACTGACGCTGCGGCATCTGGATCCAGACGGCCGGTTACTCCATGCGTTTACGAAAACGCCGGATGGAAAGCTGACGATTGCACGGAGTTAGATTCTATTTATAACTTACGCGGAGGGCTAGTTACTGGCTGACCCGGGGATGTGCTTTGAGGCATGTCCCCGGCAGGCGGAGCATATTCCATAGAGGAAGAATTGGTGTCCGGTGGCGCGAAATCCCTGCGGAAGTTTCGGCTTGAAATTGGGGATGCAGCCTTCGAGATCGTATAACTTGCCGCATTGATTACATTGGAAGTGATGATGGTGAGCTTTGCCTGCTACTTCGTAGCGAGTCGAACTCCCAGGGATTTCGACTGCCTGCAGCCAGCCTTCCTCCACCAAGGACTGGATATTTCTGTAGATTGTGGCGATTCCGAGGGCTGGGTAATAGCGCTGAGCGTCTGCCAAAGCTTCTTCCGGCGAGAGGGGACGGTCGGCCTCTGCAAAGGCGTTCCTGATTGCGGATTTTTGTTTTGTATTTCGTTTTTCCATGGGGTCGAGCTGCGTTCTGCGGACGCGTGATGTGGGTCTCTTAGAATCATTGTGCCACGATTGAGCGCAGCAATGTAGACACGATGCCGCAGATGGGCGAATGGAAGAGATGAGCTGCAGTCGGAAGAGACGAGACTCCAGTATTCTCTTCCAACCTGCCTCAGTCCCGACTTAGATAAGGACGTGTTATTTGCGGGCTACGAGATAAGAGCCGAGCACCAGAACTGCGGCGATAGCCTGTGCGGCCAAGGTTTCGACGGTGGGGAAGACGGAGAACCAGAGGCCCATCCACGCGGGAATTTTGGCAGACAAGGCGGGAATGCTTGTCGTCGGCAGCCAGTGGGCCAACTGCATCTCCTGCGTCTCTTCGCCGACCATCACCAGCAAGACTGCTCCTAACATGGCGCCGGTGAGTACAAGCATTTTGCGATAGGGTAGTTTCTGGTGGGCCATAAAGGTGAGAATGGCGACGATTCCGGTGAACAGAAGCCCGAGGATCACTCCGTAAAAGACAGGTCCCCCACCGAGCTTGAGCCGATAACTTTGCAGAAAGAGAACGACCTCGACTCCTTCGCGATAGAACGAGGTAAAGCCGAGCAGAGCCATGCCGAGTAAAACGCGCTGCGCGGATTTTTCACCTTCGCTTGCGGACTCAAGCAGATCGCGCTTACGGCGATTGTGCATGGAGATCCACCCGGTCCAATACATTTTGTGGAAGAACCAGTTCATCACGATCAATAACACGACGATGGCGAGGAGACCTGTTCCGGCTTGCACGTAGAGGGCGTTGATGCTCTGGGTCAGATCATCGACCACGCCGACAGCGATGAACCAGGTGATGAGCGTAGCGAGGAATCCGATGCCGACACCGGCCGCGACGGGCCGTTGATAAGGCTCGCCGGATTTGGTCATGCTGGCAGTGATGGCCGAGAGAACGAGGATACATTCCAATCCCTCACGAAAAACCAGAACGCCGATATCGAGGATGCCGGCAAACGAGCCGGAGCGATGGGCCAGCGGGTCGGGAGTTCCGGCAGCCGTCAATCCTTGCCAAACGAATAGACCAACCACGAGGAGGGCGGAGAGAACGAGGGCAGCGCGCAGCTTCAAACTTGAAGTGAGAGAGGGGTGAGATGTCATTTCCAAGTCCATACAAGAATCGATTCTACATATAGGACTAGATTGGTCGCCATTCGGTTCATTTATGCCGCGCATCGGCTGGAATGGAAGCCGAATGGGAAGGGTATTCCTTGATTTCCAGAGCCAGGAGATGCATTTTCATGGTTTCGGATTGATATACGACCAAATTCGTCGTATATAGTGTGTAAAGCGGAACCGAACGCACGCTTTGTGGATGTGAAGGAATGAAGTGAGAGGGACCAGGGCCTCGCGGATTGTCTCTTGGCGGAGACCGCGAAGACCCTGGAGCTGCGGCCAAAACGACTGCAGACTGTCTGCATTATAGGGGCGGTCTCAGGCCGACTCAACAGCCGATCTCTGTTTCAATCCGTATGCCCAAAAACGGTTCTGTTGGAGTTCTTCGCGCGCACCTCAGTGTGCACGGGGAGAAATCCTTTTGCCTTGCGGTCAAGGGCGAAGCAGCGGCCCCTTCTGCTGCTTCGCTGCCCGGACCACGGGTCGATTGGGACTGCAAAACGCGGTAGCCCGCGCGGTGTTGCGGTATTGCTGCGTATTTGCCGAACGGAAAGATTTTCAAGGAGGATCATGAAGCAGAAGAAGCGAACCACACCAACAAAGAGGGCCGGCCGAAGGCGGATGGGACAGACGCGCGGCTGGATTGCGATGGGCACCCTGGCAGCCTATGCGGCTATGGGAGTGGGACGGTCTGCGCTCGCATCGGCAGCGTCGACGGATGCCAATGGAAACGGGATTCCAGCGGCGACATTGCCGCTGAAACGGTTCGATATTCCTGCAGGGCCGCTTGAACAAGCTATCGACGCCTACGAGAAGACGACCGGGCTCAAGGTGAAGCTGGTGCTGCCGGAGGGAACGCTTGCCGGGTTCAATTCGCGGGGAGTTGTGGGACTTTACCGCGAGGACGAAGCTCTGCGGGTGATGCTGGAGGGGACGGGACTCAACTATCGTGTTGAAGATGCGTCCACGATGATGGTGGGGGTGCAGGCGCGGGATACGGTGTCGGTGACGAGCTCCGTGGCGACGTCGATCTCGATGGATAAATTTACCGAGCCGTTGATCGATACGCCGCAGAGCGTGAATGTGGTGTCGCAATTCGTGATGGCGGATCAAGGCGTTTCGACATTGCGCGATGCCCTGCGCAATGTGCCCGGCATCAGCCTGGCGGCCGGCGAGGCAGGAGCCCAGGGAGACAACCTGACGATTCGCGGATTCACGGCGAGAAACGACATTTTTCTGGATGGCATTCGAGACTTCGGCAGTTACTATCGCGACTCATTCAACTATGAGCAGGTCGAGGCGCTGGAGGGTCCCGCGGGGATTCAGTTTGGGCGCGGCTCGACCGGCGGAGTGATCAACCAGGAGAGCAAGGTTCCGCAGGTGGAACGATTTGTCGATGTGCAGACGCAGTTTGGCACGGATCAGACGCGCAGACTCACTGCCGACATCAACAGCCCCTTGGCCGAACAGTTAGGCGGAACGGCATTCCGCGCCAACGTCATGGCGCAAGAAGGCGGAGTGGCGGGGCGCGATGCTGCGGAGATTCGGCGGTTTGGCATTGCGCCGTCCGTATCAATCGGCCTGGATACTAACACACGGGCCACGTTGAGTTATGTACATCTTTCCGAGGACGACACGCCGGATTACGGACTGCCGTGGCTATTCAATAAGTTGGCGCCCGCAAACCGCCATAGCTATTTTGGATTTCCCGATGAAAATTATCTCAAGACCAACGATGATATTTTGACGCTCAAAGTGGAGCATGAATTTTCTCCGAACCTGAACCTGCATACGATAGCGCGGGCGGCTAACTACCCGCGGCAAGCGCAAATTACGGAGCCGCAAATCTGCTCGAATGCGGCGGCGAGCGTGCCGGTGGGCGGGGTGGTTTCGTCGTTGCCGACGCTAGCTTATAACTCGGCACTGGTGTGCACTTATACGCCGGATACTCCGGCGAGCGCGATCACCCAAGTCAATCGGAACCAGATCCAGGTCAAGAGCGTGGAGGGCGATCTGTGGGACCAGACCGAGGTGGTGGCGCGCTTCAAAGTCGCGGGTATGAGGCACGATTTGGTCGCAGGCGCGGAGGGAGGACAGGAGATATCGAATCCTATCCGTACAAGTTACACGATCAATAAGGTCAACACCGTTCCCGAAACTACGCTCTTGAACCCGAACGAGGAGCAGCCATTCTCCGGGACCGGCTATATCTCGTCGATTGTCCATACGAAGTCGAAGAGCATCGGGGTGTACTTTGTCGATACCATCAAGCTGGGCAGACTTTTCGAACTCAGCGGAGGAGTGCGGTGGGACCGCTTCGATACGGGATACAACCTGTACCAGCCGACTCCACCGGCGGGCGGCGCGGCCACAGCAGCGGTGCCCTCGATCAATCGGGTGGATGAACAGCCGAGTTATCGCGCGGCGTTCGTCTACAAGCCTTCGAATCACGGTAGCTTTTACTTCGACTACGGGACGAGCTTCAATCCTGCTGCGGAATCGCTGAGCTTGAGCGTGGGCCTGGTGAACGGTTCGGCGGCGCCGGAAGAAAACGAGTCGTATGAGGCCGGGGCAAAATGGGGCTTCTTGAATGAGCGGCTGCTGATGGAGGGCGCATGGTTCCGCACGGAAAAGGATAATGCCCGCGAGACCGATCCGACGAACTCGAATAACATCGTGGCTGCCGGCAATCAACTCGTCAAAGGCGTGCAGTTCAGCGTGGTAGGGCGGCTGCCGGAGGGTATGGACCTGGTCGCCGGATATGCTTATCTCGACAGCGACGTGCTGTCTTCAAAGTTTTTCCCGACCTCGGTTGGGTATCCGTTGGCGAATGTGCCGAAGCAAACCTTCAATCTGTTTGCGACCCATCGATTGCCGCTGCGATTGAATGGCGGACTTGGCGGCAACTACGTGGCCAGCAGGACGGCCAGTTCGACCGTGCCCTATGTGCCTACAGGGTTCGCCGCGAATCCGAATGGGCCGGGATACGTGGTGACCAGCGTGGCGATGAAGCAGGTGCCGGGCTATTGGATCTTCAGCGCCATGTTGAAGCGGCCTTTGACGGAGAACCTGGAGCTTCAGGTCAATGTCAATAACCTGCTCAACCGCTATTACATCGACTTGCCGCATCCGAGTCACCTTGTCCCAGGTGCCGGAGCAAGCGCGCTGATCGGCGTGAACTTCAGATTTAAATAGGCCGGAAGAGAAATTCCTGCGGCAGGATCGCCGGGCACTTTGTAAGTGGTCCTGCTGCAGGCCTCGTAAATAAAGAGAGAAGGAGTTAGACGAATGCTGATCACGATTCCCGATGTGTTTAGTGCTGAGGAAGTCACGCAGGCGCGGGCCGCTCTGGATGCGGCGGACTGGGTGGATGGCAAGGTGACGGCGGGGTATCAGGCGCAGACGGTGAAAGAGAATCTTCAGTTACCGGAAGGGCACCCGGTCGCGGTGAAACTGGGGGAGATGGTGCTGGCTGCCCTCGCACGCTCACCGTTGTTCATGTCGGCGGCATTGCCGCTGCGTGTGTTTCCGCCGATGTTCAATCGCTACACAGGTGGCGGGCATTTTGGCACGCATGTCGATACGGCAATTCGTGCCATGGCTTCAACGGGACAACGGATTCGCACGGATGTGTCGGCAACCTTGTTCCTTTCCGCTCCCGAGGAATATGACGGAGGGGAATTGCTTGTGGAAGATACCTACGGCGTGCACAATGTAAAGCTGCCGGCAGGCCACATGGTGCTGTATCCATCGACCAGCTTGCATCGGGTCACGCCGGTGACGAGGGGAGCGCGGGTGGCTTCGTTCTTCTGGATACAAAGCATGATTCGCAGCGATGGCGACCGCACGCTGCTCTATGATTTGGATACGGCGATTCAGCGTCTGGCAAAAGATGTTCCGGGAAATCCAGCCGGCGTGCAACTCACGGGCGTGTATCATAACCTGCTGCGGCGCTGGGCAGAAATGTAACGAAGGTCGGTCTATCTACGCGAACTTTATAACGCGCGGAATTTCTTGGAGACAAGGCAAAAGGACTCGTCCCGGCTGGCGGGACGAGTCCTTTTGCCTTGGACCGGCGGCTGTTACAGCATTTTCGATTTTGCTTTTAATAGAATGCAGGATGCCAAGTGGCAATTTCCCCAAGGAATTTCCACCTTGCACGACGCCGGAGATCTGTCGCCGCGGTCGCTCTATGGAGCTTCGCTGCAAGCGTCTCTTGAACCTTCGGAGAGATGAGCAGGGCGGAGAGATAAGTGAGGTGCTGGAACCCGGCCAGGCGAATGCGACATCAAGAACAAAGTCGCAAAAAAGGACGCATAGACGAGAGCTGTTGCGGCTAATGGCGAGTAACGATAGCCTTTTAGATTCGGAGTTTGTAGCGGCAGCTTCAAAGGGCGCCTTTTACGAATGCTCCTTTTGCGGGCTTCCTGAAGTTCAAACGCATTTTGAGACAAAATTGAGGTACTGGTTCGTCGATGATCGAAAACTTTCGCATTCGTGTCTTCCGGTCTGTGGCACGCCACCTGAACTTTAGCCGGGCGGCGGAGGAACTGCTGCTGACGCAGCCGGCCGTGACGCAACAGATCAAAGCGCTTGAAGATGAATTCGGCGTGCCGTTGTTCGACCGCGGCGGGGGACGCATTTCCCTGACGCCCGGGGGCGCGGCCCTGCTGCCATTCGCCGAGAGGATGAAGGTGATTGGGGAAGAGGCGGTGGCGGCGGTAGCGAGCGCTTACGGCCAGCAGGCTGGAGAACTCACGCTGGGAGCCTCGCAGACTATCGGACAATATGTGCTGCCAAGCCTGGTGGCGTCCTTTCTCAAGAGCCATCCGCGGGTGACGGTGACAGTGCGCAGCGGGAACTCCGACGCGATCCTTGAGTCCCTGGTGGCGCGGGAGATTCATATGGCACTGATCGAGGGTCCTGAGCAGCGGAAGGACCTGCACATTGAACCTTTCATGGAAGACCACATGGTGCTGGTGGTGCCGGCTGGCCACGAGTGGGCCGACCACGAGTTGGAGGTGGGCGATATGTGCCGGCAAAAGTTGATGCTGCGGGAGTTTGGGTCGGGATCGCGGCGGGTGGTGGAGCAGGCGTTGGCAGCCGCGGGGATCAAGGCCAAGGACCTCTGCACGGGCATGGAATTCGACTCGAACGAGGGCTTGTTAAGCGCGGTGGAAGCCGGGCTGGGCGTAACCTTCGTTTCGCGGTGGGCGGTGCGGAACCAGCTCGCGTTGGGAACGTTGAAGCTGGCGCGTGTTCGAGGCCTGAAGCTCTCACGGCAATTTTCGATGGCGTACCCGGCGGGGCCGGAGCCTACCGGCAGTGTGGGGGCGTTTCGCGCCGTTTTGCTGACGCATGCCCAGGACCTGGCACCACGAACCCGGGGTACGCAGGCGCGCAGTTGATAGGACAGGTTCCATTTGTGACGGCAAGGGTTACCCGGCAGAGCGGTCAGGCCGCACCGGAAGAACGGTCGATTTCAGCGGCCATTTCTTTCAGGATGGTTTCCGCCGCTTGAGCGGGATTGGCCGCTTGTGTGATCGGGCGGCCTACCACCAGGTAGCTGGCGCCCTGGCGCAAGGCTTCAGCCGGGGTGGCGATACGCTTTTGGTCGCCGGTCGCGGCGCCCGCGGGACGAATGCCGGGGATGACCAAAACGCCTTCGGGGCCGGCCAGGGCGCGGAGGGAAGCTACTTCCTGAGGGGAGCAGACGAATCCGCGTACGCCAGCATCCAGGCCTATGCGAGCCAATGCCTCAACTTGTCGAGCAGCCGAGCGTTCCAGGCCTACGGCATTGAGCTGGGTAGAATCCATGCTGGTGAGCACGGTGACGGCGAGCAACTCCGGGGGATTCGCGATGCCGTCGAGAGCGGCACGGGCCGCGGAAAGCATGGCGGGACCGCCCCCGGCATGGACAGTCATCATGCCGACGCCCAAGGCCGCCGCCGAGCGCACAGCGCCCGCGACGGTATTGGGAATGTCGTGAAATTTCAGATCCAGAAAGACTGAGTGGCCGCGCTTGAGCAGCGGTTCCAGGACGGCGGGTCCGGCGGCCACAAACAGTTCGAGCCCTACTTTGAACCATTGGCAGGAGTTTTCCAGCCGGTCCACAAGGGCAATGGCGCTGCCGGTGTCTGGGACATCCAGCGCGACGATGAGGCGCTTGCGCGCAGCCGTCAGCGAGTTAATCGTTGACGATCGGGGATCAAATCGGGGGTCCAGCCGGTCCGCAAAGGGCATAGCTGAATCCTAAAGCATGACGCTCGGAACTTGCCGACGCTATGCCTGGACTGCCATCGCGGGTGCGCCAGTGCTGCGGGTATCGAGGATTCGGGTCTGGTCAGAGATGGGCAGGAACCGGCAAAGGTATTTGATCGGGTCCTCGGCGGCCGCCATCTGGCGTAGATGATACTTCCAGACATCGGGTTTGATGGTGCGCCGGGTAAAAGCTTTGCGGGTCACTTGAACGACGTCGCCGTGTGAATTAACGCGTGGATAGGTGATGGAAGGGACCGAGAAACTCATCTGGGCACCGGTCCGCCAGAAGCAGCGGGCAAAATCGTGTGAAAACAGGAGCGTATAGTGCCGGCCTTCCTCCGCCAGCAGGGTCAGCGCCTGTTCAGCCCCTGGCCAAGTGGGTTGAACATGGGCCTGAAACCAGCGGCGGAACTCGAAGCCGTTAAACTGAGCCTGTGTGAGTAACATTCGCAACATTTCTTTTTGATTCATTCGTTCATCCCTCAAGACACTGGATTGGAAGTTGTTGCACCATGGGTTGGGCCCTGTAAGACGAAAATAGAGAGGGCGGACGGTAGACATCTTCTGTTATGGGTTAACGTCAAATACGCAGCACTTTCCTTTTTCCGTATTGGGAATTTTGGGGAGAGGTTGAATTTCAGCGACGCCGCAACTCCCATTTCACGAAGTGATCCTCCTTTATTCGGGATTGGCGAGAAATGGAGAAAAAAGTTTCAAAGTCAATGGGGAACTGCCGGTCTGCGAGGCGGTTTTTGGACTGAAGAGCTATCTCGGAAACGAATCTCCGGGAGGATATCTCGACAGCCAGCAAGGAGGCAAGTTGCAGTTGTGCAAGGGGTTGTTTCAGATATGCCGGTGGGGATCGGCCCTCGTTCTGTTGGGGGCGGCCAGCTTGGGATGGGCGTCCGAGGTGCACACCAATCCGCTGAACCGCGATCCGCTGGTTCGGGAGGCGTTTGACCATTTTTATAACCTGGATTACGTCGGCGCTGTAGAACGATTCGAACGTTTTCATGCCGCGCATCCGGGCGATCCGCAGGCTACGGCGCTGTTGCTCGACGCCGTATTGTTCCAGGAACTGTATCGGCTGGATCTGCTGGACACTACGTTCTATGCCAACGACGGCTTTTTGTCGGGCCGCCACGCCACGGCCGAGGACCCCAAGACACGGGACCGGATTTTTGCGCTGGCCGATGAGGCCATCCGCGAGGCCGACTGGCGGCTCAGCAAGAACTCGAACGATGTGGACGCGCTGTATGCGCGCGGCTGGGCACGCAGTTTGAAATGCACCTACATGGCCATGGTGGAACGCGGATTCGGCGGCGGACTGCGGCTGGCGATGAAGGCCAAGGACGACCATGTGCGGGTGCTCCAACTGGATCCGAATTATGTAGATGCGAAGCTGGTTGTGGGCGTCTACGAATACGTGGTGGGAGCGCTGCCGTTGCCCTTCAAGCTGCTGATCGGTTTCGCCGGCATCACCGGATCGAAGTCACGCGGCATGGAAATGCTGCGCGACGACGGCAATCGCGGCCCGGTGACGAACATAGAGGCGCGCACGGTGATGGCGCTCTTCCTGCGCCGGGAAGCCAAGTATCAGGAGGCGGTGCAGGTGGTGCATAGCCTCAAAAGCCAGTATCCGCGGGATTACCTTTTCTGCCTGGAAGAGGCCAACTTGCGCAAGGACTCGGGTGAGGGAATGGGGGCAGTCGCGGCCTATCGCGAGATTCTCACCGCTGCAGCCAAGCCGGGCTATTTTGCTTCGGCGCGGCTGGAACTGACCTATTTCGGCTTGGGAGATGCACTGCGGGGGCAGCGGCACTATGCCGAAGCGGCACAGGCTTATGAGGAGACGGCGCTGACGAAGACCGTGAGTCCGGAACTGAAGGTGCGGTCGTTTCTGGCCGCCGGCCAGTGCCGCGACTTGAACGGCGAGCGGCAGCAAGCGTTGAGGGATTATCAGGCCTCCATCGATGCCGGGCCGCAGACCTCCCGCGCGGATACGGCGCGGAAATATCTGCGGAATCCTTACAAGGGCGCTTAGGTCCACAAGGGGGCTTCGGTCCGGCAGTCCCACGGTTTCAGGTTGCTGCCTCCAGGCTGTCCCTTTTCGGGTGGCCCGAAATGACGGTTCTAGCGCAGCCTGGAACCGGCGCACGCTGGCCTCCGTATTCTAGGATGATTCGAAGTCCGGCCCGGAACGATTGAGGACTCGGAAGCAGGAGGGGCGTCATGGCATTCTTTTGTCATCGTTGTGGAACGGGGTTGCCGGGAGGCGCGCGGTTCTGTTCCAACTGCGGCACCGTCATTTCACCAGGACCGCCGACCGCCGGCAGGCCGTTGTTGCGGCCGCATGTGGGCCGCCAGATTGCCGGCGTCTGCCTGGGACTGGCACAGGCCAACGGCTGGGATGTGGCGCTGGTGCGCATTCTCACGGTGGTGTGTTTCTTCTTTTCAGGAGGACTGGTGGCCGTGGCCTATATCGCTGGCTGGGTCGGGATTCCCGAGGAGTCTGACACGGTTCCGGGAGCGTATCCTCCTAAGGTATGAAGGCTATTTACGAGTCGGATGGAGCGAAGCTGCGGTATTGGGAAACGGGCGCCGGTTTGCCTGTAGTTTTTTTGCACCCGACGCCGCTGGACCACAACTATTGGCGGCCTCTGACCGAGAACGTGGGGGGGGTGCGCGCCATCGTTCCCGACTTTCGTGGACATGGCGGGTCGGAGCTTGGAAACCTGCCAGTGGGTGGATTTGCCCGCGTCCCGGATGCTCCCGTGCTGACCATGGGACGGCTGGCTGCGGATGTGCTTGCCCTGCTGGATCATCTGGAGATCACGGAAGCGGTATTTGCCGGTTGCTCGGTGGGCGGCTCCGTGTTGCTGGAACTTTGGCGCAGGGCTCCGAAACGGATGCGGGCGCTGGCGTTTATCTGCTCGAAGCCGCAGCCGGACAGCGAAGCGGGGGCGGCCAAGCGCGTTGAAACGATTGTCCGCGCACGGACTGCCGGTGTGGATGGAATATTTGACGCGATGACGCAATCGTTGATTGGAGCGACGGCCCGGCAGCGGCGGCCCCAGATCGTGGCCGAGTTGCGCGCCTGCATGACGCTGACCACGGAGGCTTTGGTAGCCGTTCAGGCGGGGTTGGCCACGCGACCGGATTCCGTGCCCACCGTTTCCACGATCCAAGTGCCGGTGCTGGGAATCGCAGGCGGAGAAGATGCGAGCATAAGCCCAGCCGAGATGGATGCCTTCCACGCTGCGCCGGGGGGATGCGAGTCGCATCTGCTGCCCGACGCCGGGCATCTGGCCGCCTATGAGCAGCCGCAAAAAGTGGCAACGCTGCTGGCGGAGTGGCTGCGGCAACTCGACGTGCTGTAGGCTCAAGAGAGAATTCTTCTGCAGGGAAGTCCAATATTGACCTCATCCGTGACTGTATCTTCTGCTTCATCGTCTCGTCCGTTTCATCATCCACGCCCCGGCGCACCGCTCCATTGCGGCAGGATCTCGCTTGAATCGTTGGCAAGGCGCCATGGCACGCCGCTTTATGTGTATTCGGCCGACCAGATCATGGAGCGGCTGGGCATGTTCCAACAGGCGCTTGGCAGCCGGGACCATCTGGTTTGTTATGCCGTGAAGGCCAATTCGGCGCTGGCGATTTTGAA
Source organism: Terriglobales bacterium (assembly GCA_015654835.1). Taxonomy (GTDB): domain Bacteria; phylum Acidobacteriota; class Terriglobia; order Terriglobales; family Acidobacteriaceae; genus Telmatobacter. The sequence goes on along the minus strand of JAATGG010000133.1, from coordinate 12,361 downwards.
GTTGCTGGCCGCTCGTGGAGCCGGGTTCGACATTGTTTCCGGCGGTGAACTGGAACGCGTGCTGGCGGTTGCGCCGGAAGCGGCAGGGCGGGTCGTTTTCTCGGGCGTAGGCAAGACGGCGGCGGAGATCGATCTGGCGCTGCAGGCGGAAATCCTCCAGTTCAACGTGGAGAGCGAAGCGGAGCTGGAATTGCTGGCAGCGCGGGCAGCCAAGCTCAAGCGCAAGGCTCGATTTGCGCTGCGGGTAAACCCCGACGTGTTTGCGGAGACGCACCCCTACATTTCGACCGGGATGCGCGAGCATAAGTTCGGCATCGATATTCGAAAGGCGCTGAAGATCTATCGGAGCGTGGCCGGCAGCCGCTGGCTTGAGGCGCACGGAGTCAGCGTCCATATCGGCTCGCAGATTCGTTCGGCAGAGCCGTTCGCGGTGGCCATTGAGCGGGTAAGCAAGCTGGTAGCGCAACTGCAACGCGACGGCATCGAGTTGAAGGTGATCGACGCTGGTGGCGGGTTGGGAATCGACTATCATGGCGGCAGCTTCGATGCGGCGGCCAAGGTAAATGAATATGCGGCGGCAATCGAACAGGTTCTCGGGGACTTCAAGGGCCGCCTGCTGCTGGAGCCGGGCCGGTTTCTGGTGGCGCAGGCCGGGGCGCTGGTTGCGCGGGTGCTGCAGGTGAAGCGCAACGGCAAAAAAACATTTGTGATTACCGACGCGGCGATGAACGACCTGATTCGCCCGGCGCTTTATCAGGCCCATCACGAGATTGTGCCGGTAAGGCGCAGGCCCGGGAAAACACGGATTGTCGATGTGGTGGGCCCGGTTTGCGAGAGCGGAGATTTTTTTGCGCATGATCGCGAACTGCAGCCTGTGAAGCCCGGCGACCTGGTGGCGTTGCTCGATGCGGGAGCGTACGGCATGGCGCAGAGTTCGAACTACAATACGCGTCTTCGTCCAGCCGAGGTGTTGGTTGAGGGCGGCAGAGCGCGGCTGATCCGGCGTCGGGAGACGATGGCCGATTTGCTGGCACCTGAGATGGTGTAGGCAGCAAAGTGCGCAGGCGGGGAGAGGTTCTCTGCGCTTGCTGCGGGATCATGGCCGGTAACGGTAGATATGTGTTTCGCGGAGGATTTCTGATGCGGGTACGACTGCTATGTAGCTTGGTTGCGTTGGGTCTGGGACTCTCCGGAGTGGCTCACGCCGACTCCTTGACCGTAAAAACCGAGCAGGGAAGGATACAGGGCAAGACGATCAACGGCGGCAAAGTGCGGGCGTTTTTCGGATTGCCGTATGCGGCTCCGCCGGTGGGCGATCTGCGCTGGAAAGCTCCGCAGGCGGCGGCTAAGTGGACCGGGACGCGCGATGCCACCCGCTATGGCGCGCATTGCGCACAGGGGCACGTTTTCGAGGACATGGTTTTTCAGGATAGCGGCCCCAGCGAGGATTGCCTGTTTCTGAACGTGTACGCGCCGGCGGATGCGTCGAAGAAGAGCAAGCTGCCGGTGATGTTCTGGATTCATGGCGGCGGCTACTCGGGCGGCGCCAGCTCGGAGCCTCGACACAACGGTGATTATCTGCCGCTCAAGAACGTGGTGCTGGTGACCATCAATTATCGGTTGGGCGTCTTCGGTTTTCTGGCTACGGCCGACCTTGCGAAAGAGGGCAATGGGGCAGCGGGGAACTATGGCTTGATGGACATGGTCGCCGCGCTGCAATGGGTCAAGGCGAACATCCAGGAGTTCGGCGGCGACTCGGACAACGTCACGATTTTTGGCGAGAGCGCCGGTTCGTTTGCGGTGAGCACGCTGATGGCGTCGCCCTTGGCCAAGGGACTTTTCCAAAAGGCGATCGGCGAGAGCGGCGGAGCGCTTGGCGGCATCGAGCCCGAGCATAATGCTTCGTTTGCAGCCCGGGAAGAGGCCGATGGCGCCTGGGTATCGTCGCTGGGAGTGAACTCGCTTGCCGAGTTGCGTGCTCTGCCTGCCGACAGGATTCTGCAAGCGGCGGCCAGCGCCAAAAGAGCGGTTCACTTTTCGCAGGATGTAGACGGCAAGCTGCTGACCGAGCCGGTGGCGGACGCGTTTGCGGCGGGACGGCAGGCGCATGTGCCGCTGTTGGCCGGCTGGAATCGCGACGAGGGCGCAGGGCTGGCGAATAGCATGACGGTGGAGAAGTGGAAGGCGTTTGCCGCGGAGCATTTCCCGGATCGGACGGAGGAGTTTTTGAAGGTATATCCCGGCGACACCCAGGCCCAGGCTGCGGACTCGGCACGCGACTACGGTGGCGACGCGTTTATCGCTTTCGGGACCTGGAAGTGGCTGGAAGCGCATCGCAAGACGGGCGAGTCGCCGGTGTACCGCTACCACTTTGAATTGGCGGCGCTGCCGAGCAAATATCACCCCGGCACATTCGCCTTCCACTCCGACGATATCGAGTATGTTTTTGGAACGCTCGATACGCGGCCGGGGGAGACGGTGAGACCGGAAGACCGCAAGCTAAGCGAGCAGATGATGAGTTATTGGACCAATTTCGCGAAGACCGGCGACCCCAATGGGCCGGGCTTGCCGGTATGGCCGAAGTATGGCGAAGGCGATCCGCTGATCCATTTAGACAGCACGATCGTTTCGGGTCCGGATACTCTGCGCCCGCGCTACGAATTTCTGTTGAAGGAAAATCCGGCTACGCGGTAGATAAGTCGGAAGTCCAGCCGGCAAAGATGAGGCAGAAAGCGGCCATCCCATTCGGAGAGCCGCTTTTTAATTTAGGTGACAATGCAGCAGGCTACTCGCCGAGCATGATGCGCTGAATGGCGGAGGCGCGTCCGGTGAATGGATCGCAGGTGACCAGCGTCGCGCACATTTTTGGGTTTCCCTTGGCAGCCTCGAACTTGCCCGGCATGCCGGTGAGAAAACGATGCAGCACCAGTTCCTTTTCGACGCCGATTACGCTGTCGTAGGGGCCGCTCATGCCAACATCTGTCTGATACGCGGTTCCGCCGGGCAGCACGCGTTCATCGGCTGTGGGGATGTGGGTGTGGGTGCCCAGAACGGCGGTGACGCGGCCATCCAGATGCCAGCCCATGGCGACCTTCTCGCTGGTGGCCTCGGCGTGGAAGTCGACCACGATTACCTTGGCCTTGATGGCGGCCAGCACGTCGTTGATGGCATGGAAGGGATCGTTGGTGGCGTTCATGAACACGCGGCCCATCACGTCGATGACCGCGTAGCCGATGCCGCCTTCGGTTGTGCCTTCATACATGCCATAGCCAGGCAGGCCCGGCAGCAGGTTGATGGGCCGCAGTACGCGGCGGGCAGCTTCATGGCTGTTGGCGGGCACCGAGTTCATGTAGTCGATCAGCTCGCGCTTGTCCCAGACGTGGTTGCCGGTGGTGAGCACGTCTGCGCCCAGCTCGAACAAGTCTTCGGCGATTTGCGGAGTGACGCCGAAACCGCCGGCGGCGTTTTCAGCGTTGATGACGACCAGATCGACGGCATGGGCGGCGCGCACATGCCCGATGTGCTCGCGGACAATTCTGCGGCCCGCGCTGCCGAAAATGTCGCCGATGAAAAGAATGTTCAAGAAACGGCTCCTCGCTTTCAGCCTCTAGCTTTGGTAGTGCGCAGAGCAACGTAAATTGTGCCGGAGATGAAAGGAACCTGCCGGCACTTACGAAAAGTTAGAAGCTAGGACTCGGAAGCAGGCGGCTGATTTTCCTGTTTTTCCGGCCTCATCAACGGAAACAGAATCACGTCGCGGATGGAGCGCGAGCCCGTGAGCAGCATGACGAGGCGATCGACGCCGATGCCTTCGCCGCCGGTGGGAGGCAGGCCATAGGCCAGCGCCCGCACATAATCCTCGTCCATCTGATGCGCTTCATCGTCGCCGCGATCACGTTCGGCAAGCTGCTGCTCGAATCGCTTGTGCTGTTCCACCGGATCGTTCAACTCGCTGAAGGCGTTGCCCAACTCGAAGCCGCCGGCAAAGAATTCGAACCGCTCCACATTTGCGGGATCGTCGGGCTTGGCTTTGGAGAGTGGCGAGACCTCAATCGGATAGTCATAAATGATGGTGGGTTGGATGAGGAAGGGTTCAGCTACCGCTTCAAAAAGATTGGAGATTGCCTTTCCCAGCGGGATACCTTTCTCCAGGTCCTTGCGGATTTCATGAAATCCCTGAAGCGTCGTCCGAAGATTGTGCTTTGACTCTTGGATCTCACTAACATCCCCTGCCGGCGCGACTTCAATTTCGGCTTCCTGGGGTTCTTTGTTCTCTGTTCCTTTGAGGGCTGTCTGCAGCGAATCGATGGCCGCGTCAATGCGTGCCTGGAACACCGCGAGGGATTCGAAGGCGGTGGATGCGGGTTTGGGGCCGGCTTCAGCGGGCCAGAACTCGACAATCGCTTCGCGCATGGAGAACCTGCGCCACTTGCCCAGGTCGATTTCGACTCCATTGAAGTGGGTGATGGTGGTGCCGTTCACCTCTTGTGCGACGAACTCGATCAACTCCTCGGTCAATTGCATCAGGTCGTGATAGTTTGCGTAGGCCTGATAGAACTCGACCATGGTGAATTCGGGATTGTGCTGGGTGCTGACGCCCTCGTTGCGGAAGTTGCGATTGATTTCATACACGCGATCAAGGCCGCCCACCACGAGCCGCTTGAGATAGAGCTCCGGAGCGATGCGAAGGAACAGGTCCATGTCGAGCGCGTTGTGATGCGTCTTAAATGGCCGCGCCGCCGCGCCGCCGGCCACCTGCTGCATCATGGGTGTTTCAACTTCGAGATAACCGCGCTCGTCGAAGAACCGGCGCAGGGCCTGCAGCACCTTGGCGCGCTTGACGAAGACTTTGCGGCTTTCGAGATTCGTAAACAGATCCACGTAGCGCTGGCGATAACGCAGTTCGACGTCGGCCAGACCGTGATATTTCTCCGGCAGGGCGAGCATGGCCTTGGAGAGAAAGGTCAGCCGTTCGACATGAATCGTCAACTCGCCGGTCCGGGTGCGGAACAGGTAGCCGGTGACGCCGATATGATCGCCGAGATCGAGCAGCTTGTACAGCGCGAAACCCTTTTCGCCTACCGCATCGAGCCGGACATAGATCTGGAGCCGCTCGCCGCCTTGTTGCAGCGTGGCAAACCCCGCTTTGCCTTGTGCCCGAATGGCCATGATGCGGCCGGCAACAGCGACCGTGATCCGGTGAGCCTCAAGCTCCTCGGCCGGCGTTTCGTTCCACTTGGCGCGAACGGAGGCGGTGGTGTGCGAAGCAGGGAACTGGTTGGGATAGGCTGCCTGTCCCAGTTTTTCAATTTCTTCCAACTTGGACTTGCGCAGATCGAAGAGACCGCGCTCAAATTCTGAATCGAACACGCTGTTTCCTTTACATGCAAACTGCTTGGCAGATCTAACTGCAGTATATCGTTCATCGCGTACGGGGCGCAGGAAGCGCGGTTCATCGGCTCATCGGCATGGGAATCGCGGGAGTCCCTTGAGGATTTACCCGCTCGATGCGGCGGGCGATGTTCGCTTGCCGAGGCTCTCGGCGTGTATAACACGGTAGATGCCCTTCAACCCTCCCATTCCAGACCCGAAGCCGCCGCGCAAGTTTTCCGGCGGACTCGACACCCTGGTGCAGGCGGAAAAGCTGATGCAGATTGCCATCATGCTGCCCTCCTCGGCCTTTATTGGGTGGCTGGCGGGTGCCTGGTTGGACAAACACCTGCATCAGACATGGATCGGCCTGGCCGGAATCGTGTTTGGCGGTGTTTCCGGGCTGGTGTATGTGATTCGCCTGGTGGTCGCCGCGGGTGGCGGCACCGGACTGCACGACCAGACCAAGACCGGGGACAAAGATGGGAAAGGGAGCTCCGACAGCGAATTATGACGGAAGGAACGCACCCGCTTGTAGACCTCACCGATGAGGGGCTGGAAGCCCTGTTGAAGCGCGCCATGCGCAACACCCTGGTTCTTGGCGCCGTGCTGGCGCTGATCGTTCTGGTGGCTTCAGGCTGGCGCAATGGGGCCATGCTGGCTGTGGGCGCGGCAATTTCCGCCGCCAGCGTGCTGGAGTGGCAGCGGCTGATTCGGCTTATCAACGCCAAGCTCGACCAGCACAAAACCCCGCGCGGGGCAGCGATGGTGGTGGCATTCTTTGTGCTCAGGCTCACCGTCTTCGCGGCAGTTATTTATGGTAGTCTAAAATGTTTCCAGGGTTCGGTTGTTTCGCTTCTGTGTGGTTTGGGCCTGGCGGTTGCGGCCACGGCCTGGGAAGCGTTCCAACTGCTTCGAGACTGAGTGCCCTTATCCAAATATTGCCCGGAAACAGAAAGACTTAAGTCTTCATGCCGGAATCTCTAGCGTTTACGCACTTGTTGAATCAGTTGTTCGGCGGTGTTGTAGCCTCGTTGATGCAGCTTGTGGGCGTTCATCCCGCCAATCCCGCGGCCCCTATTAATGACGCCTTTGCGCTGGAGCTTCTGGTCGCCGGCTGCCTCATTGCGCTTTTCGCAATCGTGCGGCTGACCCTGTCTGTCGAGAAGCCCAGCTCGTTGCAGCAGGTTTTCGAGATGATGCATGAAGGCGTAGGCGGCCAGGCCGAGCAGATCATTGGCCATGGCTATGAGCGTTTTCAGGCTTTTGTCACCTGCATTTTCCTCTTTGTCGTGTTCAACAATCTGCTGGGACTGATCCCCGGAATTGTGACCCCGACGGGATCGCCGGTAGTTCCGTTGGGCCTTGCCGTGCTGACCTTTCTCTACTACAACTTTCACGGCGTGCGCGTCCATGGGGTCATCGGCTACCTGAAAGAGTTTGCCGGGCCGCTCTGGTGGATTGCGCCTCTGCTGTTCCCGATTGAAATCATCTCTCACCTGGCCCGCGTCATGTCACTGACCATTCGTCTTTACGCCAACATGCTGGCCAGCGATCTGGTGACCCTGGTGTTCTTCTCGCTGGTGCCGGTGGCGATTCCCGCGATCTTCTTGGGGCTGCACTTCTTCGTCTCGCTGATTCAGGCATATGTGTTTATGCTTCTGGCGATGATTTACCTGGCTGCAGCGGTGGCTCATCCGGAGCCGGCAACACAGCACTAGGAGAAAAGTTTCCGCCGGAGAGCGCTTCCGCTCTGGGCAAACGGACGGCCGCAAGCGTGAGGGGGCCAGCACGGTGAGCTTCAACCACCCACTGGCGGCCAATCTCAAGGGAAGCAGGAGAGCAATGCAGAAACTTCAATATGTGTTTATGGCCTTGGCGGTTCTTTGCTTCGCCATTCCGGCCTTCGCAGATGGTGGATCCGCTGCCATCAACCTGGTGCCAATCGGCGCCGGTATCGGCATGGGTCTGGCCGCAGGCCTCTGCGGCGTGGGCCAGGGCAAGGCTGTTGCCTCGGCTACCGAAGCATTGGCACGCAATCCCGGCGCCCGCGCCGGAATCCAGATGCTGCTGGTTCTCGGTCTGGCTTTCATCGAGTCCCTCACCCTTTTCACTCTGGTTATCATCTTCGCCAAGGTCAAGTAAGCCTGGATTGTCAAATAGATTGGCCCCGCCCAATGGGCGGGGCCAATCTATTTTGCGCTTCAGAAACAGCGGTATTACCTGCTGCCGGGGCCTGGGTTTTCAGAGGCGGCGCGCAGCATCTGAATTGCCTGTTGGTAGCCGAGGTCTACAGGCATGGGCACAAACTGGGTTCTCTCTTCGGCGGTATCGAAACTCTTGCTCCGGAAAAGTACGCGACCGGTCATGATCATCTTGAAGCGCACGATCCGCCATTGGCCCCCGCCGATATCGGCCTGATCGATTAAAACCCACCCGCCTTTATTCAGACGGCCGAGGATGCCCCAGCCGAAGTCCACATCCTGCTGAAGATGGCCTTCCAGACGGATTACCCGCTCGTGGGAGACATCCACCCATATTTCGCCGGACATCACGGTGAGCACCTGTGTTTCGAGGTCCGGAGGGTTGAACGCGGGGTTGGGCCTGAACGTAAATTTCTGCACAGTTCCAGAGTCGACGGCGATGGTGCCGGCGTACTGATAGAGAAAGGCTTTGGGCAGCGCGCGCAGCACCTTGAGGACGCGCCCCATGTCCACGTCTTCGTTTTGCTTCCGATGCCGTTGGCGGCCGGGGTCGCTAAGCAATCCATCGAGCCGGGCATGTTCTTTCTGCTGATCGGGGGGGCCGAGCGGGCCGTCGTTGATGGCGACCAGGCGAGCGACAGCGCCCTCTTTGGTTTCAATAATGTCTTTTGTGGTGGTGAGGCGCGGGCTGGATCTGCGCAGGTGGTAGCGCATCGGGTGACTCGTGGCCTGGGCATCGCGCAGTTCGGTCGCGAGCGCCCGCTCAAGCAGACTTTGGCCCGTGCCGCCGGAAGAAGGAGCCTGGCCTTGCAATGCCGCGACTGCCTGCATGAGTAAAAAGAGCAGGAGAAGACCGCGTATATGGTCGGATTTATCCAGCATTTCCCATTCTTGCTGTTGTGATTGTGTCCTTGACCATTAGACGCTGCGATCGCTTGCCGGTTGCGTAAATCGAAGTGGATTGAAGCAGTCAGGGGCAATTGATATAGTTCCCGCAGGACCTTAATTCAGTTCAAGAGGAATCGAACCCCATGACCGTCGAGAACAGTCCCGCACGCATTGGCAAGACCGTTGTGATTCGCGGCGAAGTGAAGGGCAGCGAAGATCTCATTGTGGATGGCCGCGTCGAGGGAACGGTAACCTTGCTGGAGAGCCGGTTGACCATTGGGCCCAATGCCAACGTCGCCGCCGATCTTTCTGCCAAGGACGTTCTCATTCTGGGGCAGGTCAAGGGAAACGTGGTGGCGAGCGGACGCGTAGAACTGCGCGCCGGTTGCGTGGTCGAAGGCGATGTGCGCGCAACCCGCCTGGCGGTGGAAGATAATGCCGTATTCCGCGGCAAGGTGGACCTGACCCAGACTTTTCAAAAGGGAACGGAGAGCGCGCAACTCTCACAGGCGGGAGCCGCGGCTCCCCAAACGGGAGTAGTCTTTGATAAGACGCTGTAGGCTTGGTTACGTATAGTGTTTTCGGAATGGATGTAGATCGAAAGGGCGCGGGGCTTCCTCTATAAGGAAAAGCCACCACCTGATACGCCTTCAAAAAGCATGTGCATGTTCCGAAAATGTCCAGGTGCCAGAGGCCGGGCCATGAGGGGATTCAAGGGTGCTTAGCCGTTGGTTTGAGAAGAAGCAGGAGAGCAGTCCCGCCGTGCCGGCTCAGGGTGTTACAGGGCCGCGGGTGCCTCGTCACTCGGGCGGCTGGGCAACTTTGCGTAAACGTCTGCAGGCGGAGCCCGGACTCCGCATCATCGACGTAGGGTACACTTCGCCGAGCAATATCAACTATCTCACCAGCCTCGGGCATAGCGTGTTTCTTGCCGACCTGGTGCATGACGCCTGCACGGGAAACTGGCAGACCGGCACGGATGAAGAAGGCAATCCGGTTTGGAATGTGGAGGGGTATCTGAAGAATACCCTCGACTTTTCGGGACGCATGTTCGACATGGTGCTGTTGTGGACCTCGCTCGACTATCTGCCCGAGCCGTTTGTCGCGCCGGTGGTTGAGCATCTGCTTCCGGCCATGAATCCGGGCGGTCAGGTGCTGGCCCTCTTTCATACCCGGACACATGGCGAAGAGACCGTGCACTGTCGTTTCCACCTAACTCCCGGCGACGATGTGGATGTGCAGTTGTCGGAACAGTTTCCCATCCAGCGCGCTTTCACCAACCGCAGTATTGAACGACTGTTTGCCGGGTGGTCGGGGCATCGGCAGTTTCTTGCCAAAGACAGCGTCTCCGAAGTCATCATTACGCGCTAAGACGACGCGCTAGCTGCCGGCGAATGGGAGCCACGGTTGAATCTCAATCGGTTCTACGTCTTAGCTTGCCTGAGATTCGGCGTCAGTCAGATCTGATCGGTAACGCCCAAGCTTGTGTTCCCGGCAAACCGAGTCAACCAAATCAGCAATGTGCTGGCGATACTCCGCCGAGGCAAAGGCGCTGACTGCATAGTGTTTCTCGTAGGCTGGCAGTTTACGGGGGAAATGCCGCCGCAGGAAATCGAAAAATGTCGGCTGCGAACAGGGCTTCAGAAACAGCGCTCCCGCAGCGAAAAAGCTTGCATCCGCCGCGGCAGCGGCCTTGGCAACGGCCCCGATAGAACTGCGGCTATCGGTAATGCCGGGCATGAGCGGTGAGCACAAAACGCCGGTGCGCAGCCCTGCCTGCCGCAAAGCAGCCACCGTCTTCATGCGCAGATCGGGCCGCGGAGCGCGCGGTTCGAGGGTGCGGGCCAGTTCCGTATCGACAGTCGTTACGGTCAAGTGAATACTCAAGTGGTTCCGCCGGGCAATCTCCTGCAGCAAATCGCGATCGCGCATAATCAGTGCCGACTTGGTCACGATGCCCAATCGAAAGCCGCTTTTGCGCGCAAAGACTTCGAGCAGGGAGCGAGTGATGCGCTGCTTGCGCTCCAGCGGCTGATAGGGATCGGTGGCCGTGCCGATCGCGATGTCAGTGCCCGGCTTGAGGCGGGCAAGTTCTTGCGTGAGCAGCCATGCGGCATTCTGCTTGAAATAAATTTTGCGCTCAAAGTCTTCAGGCACATGCAGTTCGAGAAATTCATGTGTATAGCGCGCATAGCAGTAGCGGCAGGCAAACTCGCACCCTCGATAGGGGTTGATGGCGTAGGTGAAGAACACGCGACGGCGCGAATTTGTCTTGCTGACGATGGAGCGGGATTCGAGCGAGCGATATTCGGTGAGGCAGCCGGTGTCCTCCAGGGGCGCATCGGCCGCAGCCTGAGCCAGGCGGGAGATGGGTTTGGGGCCGAGGATTGGGAAGAGAGTCTGTGTTTTTGGTGCTCGTTTCTTCGCCATATATTCGCCTTTATGCGTACCCTACGCTTGCATTGGAAAGGCGTCAAGAGGTAGTTCTCGTGAGGGTGGCGGCTTTCTGATCGGGGGAATTCGGTGGCGTCGCAATTGTTGCAGACGCCGGATCAGTAGCGCATCCAATGGAAAGACCCGCTGAGAATGGCTGGGCAATTGATTGTGAAGTAACAAACAACAGGAGAGAGTTATGAGTTCACTCAAAGGAACGCGCATCACATGGCTAGGTCACGCGACCGTGCTGATTCAGACCGCCAAAGGCACCCATATTTTGATCGATCCATTTATCGAGCAGAATCCGAAATATCCGAAGGACTTTGTTCTACCGTCGAAGATCGATTACATCCTGCTGACTCATGGACACGGAGATCATATCTCCGATGTTGTTCCAGTCGCAGGCAAGCATGGTTCCACAGTGGTGGCGATCTTTGAGCTGGCAGAATATGTCAAAGGCAAGGGCGTTGCCAACACTATCGGAATGAATTTGGGTGGCACGGTGCAGTTGGACGATGTCGCAGCGACCATGGTGGATGCCAAGCACTCATCCAGCGCGCAGGACGAAAAGGGAATACATTACGTCGGAATTGCGGCAGGGTATGTGCTGACAGTTACCGATGGTCCGGTGCTCTATCACTCGGGAGATACGGCTGTATTCGGGGATATGAAATTGATAGGTGAGCTATATCACCCCGAGGTGGCGATGCTTCCCATTGGCGGGCACTTCACGATGGGACCGAAGGAAGCTGCGCTGGCCGTGAGTTATCTGGCGCCAAAGACAATTCTCCCACTCCACTTCGGAACGTTTCCGCCGCTGAAAGGGAATCCAGAGCAATTGGCTGCATTAGTTGATTCAAGTGTTGAAGTCGTAAGGTGGAATCCGGGAGAGACGATCTAACTAATCTAAAGTCATGCTGACTTGGAGAAAATTATCTAGAGGGAGGGCTGACTTTCGAGGCAGCCCGATCCCCATCTTCTGTCAGGCTATTTTGCAGATGCCGCCTTTTTCTGTTCAGCCCAACGCCGTTTTACGGCCTCGGCAATGCGCTTCCGTCCTTCTGGAGTAAGATTTCTTTTTTTCTTAACGGATTTTTTAGAGGCTGGCACGGCAGCCGTAGCTTTCTTAGGCGCCGGTGTGGATGTTCCACCCAGCAACGCACGCGCCTGCTGCAGTTGGGCAATCTCGCGGTCAATTTCTGCCAATATATCTGAAACTCCCACAATTTCCTCCTGTTAGGTACTCGTAAGTGGTTTAGTCCTCGGCTTCGTAACTACAGAATGACGCGCGAGTCAACCACTCGTCCTGTGAAACACGATACGCAACTGTAGACTCTTTTACAAACAAAAAATAGATATTTGTGCCGCATATCTAATATTTTGAGAGTGCTTCGACTTATTCGATAGATGAAGCTAGATATCCGGTGCGGGGTGGCAACTAAGCCGATAGCAAAGCAGAAAAT
>JAATGG010000222.1 GCA_015654835.1 Terriglobales bacterium | reverse complement strand
CTACACCGGCACGCTGATCAACTGGGCAAGAGAGATGTTCGGCTACGATGTGGAAGTCGTCAAGCGCAATGAATTACATACCTTCAAAGTTCTGCCCAAGCGATGGATCGTGGAGAGGAACTTCGCTTGGATGGGGTGGTCGAGAAGATTGAGCAAAGACTACGAACTTCGCCCAACCTCCTCGGAAGCAATGATCTGGATTAGCTTCACCCATACGCTGCTGAGAAGAACTTAGTTTGTGGACAGGTTCTTAAGTTCCTTGCCCGGCGTGACGATCCAGAAATGTACTGTTGCGTCCTGATTACCGTGGCACAGGTAGCGCTTGTCAGGGCTCCAAGCAAGAGCCAGCATGGAGCCTTTCCAGGTGAAGGTCCTTTGCGCACGGCTCTCTCCCGGCGCCCAGAACTGCAACTGTCCATAGCAAGCTGAGACCAGTTCATCATCGGCCGCGCTCCAGGCAATCGCAGCTATAGTGTGGGGATGATCAGGATATGCACGAATGAGATCGCCGGTTTTGCTCCAGAGCTTCAGCTTGCGACCAGCCCCTGTTGCGAGATACTCACCGTTCGCTGACCAGGCAATATGCTCCACCCACTCCGCGCCACAGTCAAGCTCGCCGAGGAGACCTTCCAAACAGGCCTCCCAGAGACGAACTCTCCCATCCTGACCGGCCGTTGCGAAAAGAGGGGCCTGCGGATGCCATGCCAAGCGCGTCACTCCAAACCGATGGCCTGACCAACGGCAGGCGGATTCACCGGTTTCCCCGTCAAAGATGCATATAGAGCCATTTGCTGCGGCAGCTGCCAGCCAAGGGCGCGATGGCGACCATCCTACCACAACAGTCGACTCATCGATGGAGGTGCGCCAGATTTCGCTCAGCGCCGAAGCAAGCCGATCCGGGCGGCCATCGAAGAGCATGTGCACGCCCTGGAAGACAAAACGGTTCTCTTCCCCCTTGAGGCTGAGCACTCCTTTCATACGGAAGATATCGGTTCCCCGCGTCTGGAGAAGAAGACTCAACCACTGGTTGAACTTCTTGTTGTCCAGGTCGCCTGGGATCGTGATTCCCACTGAAGAGACGGCTTCATTATGCTCATGATCAGGCTTGTATTCCCGTTCTAACGTGGTCTCCAGAAGACAACCGCTGTTGTGGAGCTCGGTGTGGAATTCCACCGGACGATGCTCAGTAAAGAAGGCATACTGAGCGGCCCGTCGAATCTCAACCTCGAATTCCGCAGGTTTACCGTCGAGACTCAGTTCGTAATGCACCCTGCCAGGAGCCAGCTTCTCTCCCGGAAGCAGCTTGTGTCCAGATTCGGAGAAAAGGAGCACGGCGTCCATCTCTACTGCCTCGAGTGCGGCGCGACTGGACGCCTCAACAGGAAGAACCACGACAGATATTGATGGATCTGGGCCAATATCTAGTTTCAGCAGCTGAGAACCGGCGGCCAGAGAATAGATCCCCGCCCACTCGAATGGATATTCGGGTTCCATGAATTTCGGACCCACTTCAAAAGCGTGATCGAGACTAAAGCCGCCAACATTGAGCACCGCATCGATCTCTGCCGCAGCATTTTGAGTGCGGACGATTTTTGCGGCGGCGTTCATTGCGCGGATGCGAGCCTCCAACCGCTCCAACTCTACGTAAGTGACCAGATCGATTTTATTGAGGAGAATGACATCGGCGAATGCAATTTGCTCCTTCACTTCAGCCGAATCATCAATGTGTTGCCACACGTGTTTGGCGTCGACAAGTGTTACGATGCCATCGAGGCGGAGTTTGGTCTGCATCTCGTCATCGACGAAAAATGTCTGAGCAACTGGCCCCGGGTCGGCCATGCCAGTGGTCTCGACCAGAATGTGATCGAACTTGTCCCGGCGTTTCATCAGGTTGCCAAGAATTCGAATCAGATCTCCGCGCACAGTACAACAAATGCAACCATTGTTCATCTCGAAGATCTCTTCTTCTGCGCCAATGACAAGTTCCTGGTCCACTCCGACCTCACCAAACTCGTTCTCGATGACAGCAATGCACTTGCCGTGTTCTTCGGTGAGTATCCGATTCAGTAATGTCGTTTTCTCGGAACCAAGAAAGCCCGTTAGCACGGTTACAGGAACACGGGAGTCTTTGCTAACTGCAGCAGTTGCCATGAGTTTTCTCCGATGATGAGGTGCTCTGCTTTTCACACATCAAGACGGCGATGACCGTCTCGATCGGCGGGCACCCTTCTTCCGAGCATGTCAGCTCCGTTACCATTACCGTTGCGTCTTCAGCTAATCCAAGCTTCGCCGCGACCTGTGCCTTAATTTCATTCGTGCGTTCGGAATAGCGAGATCCGCGGGGGGCAAAAATATCCATTGACGGCACCTTATGTAGTGATAGTGATGTATCATTAGCGATATGTCAAGCCCAACGCTATCCTTCGTCCCGATGCCAGCCATTTCCACTAAGCGCCCCATGCTGGGACAGATTAGCGTTTGCCACGGTTGTTGTTGTGGCCAGACACAGAAGGGACACCCCGAAGTTCCCGTTGACTGGCTGAAGCGGGAATGGAAGAGTAGAGGGCTTCTGAAACGGGTGCATCTGACGATCAGTGGGTGTCTGGGACCCTGCGATGTACCGAACGTTATCCTGATCACCAGCGCACAAGGGGCACAATGGCTGGCTCGAATCAGCCAACAGGCGCAATACGAAATGCTGGCTAATTGGGCGGAGCAATCAAAGGTTGCCGACCGACTGCTTCCTCTTCCTCGCGAATTCGACCCGTACAGGCTTGCTGCATATCGACAAGAGCCCTGTTGTGAGATTTCATCCTGTAATGTGCAAGAGGGTTCGAAGCAGCCGTGCTGCTAAGGTAAGAGGTGTTCCTTAACGTCATAACGATATGGGGAGGACTCCGCACTAGAAGTGCGCGAACTAATCAAGCACCTGAATCATGCCGTGCCCCACCCATAGCTCAGCCCTTTCCATGAATGTCCAGTTTGCGCCGACGGTCAACTTTCCGGGCTCCAATATTACGCAGTATTCTTTAGCTTTCTCCAAGTGCAGCAACAGGCGACCCGGCCCCGGAGATGCAGTGATTATCTCTTTTAGCTCCTGCAACATCGCCTCGCTGGCCGCTCCAGCGCCACGCGAATGCGCACGTTTTGTGGCAGCCTTACAGGCACATCTTCCAGAGCCTGAATCGACGATATCGACAGCTTCGGCACTGCATCTTGCTCCGCACGCAGTTGGCCCCGCACCAACACCGGAGCCTCAATCTTGAGACTCGCCGATAGCCGCTCATAGTCGCGGGGAAAACAGATCAGGTCGATCTCGCCTGTCGTGTCTTCCAAGGTCGCCTGTGCGTAAAGTTCGCCGGACCGCTTCGATTTGGCCACCTTGAGACCCACGATCACACCAGCGATCGCGATCTCGTTTTCCGGTAATCCGTGATCGCGGCGGCCACTGCCCGCCCATGGCTTCTCCTCCACTGCCGTGGCTGTATCGATCACCCCTGGCAAATTGTGCAGCTTCTCCACATAGCGATCCAGGGGGTGCCCGGAGACGAAAAGCCTAACACCTCCTTCTCGTACTGAAGCCGGTCATTCTCGGTCCAGTCTGGAGTATTGGGCAGCGCCTCACTTTTTTTGTCGGCCCCCAAATACTCATCGAAGATGCCGAACAGCCCGTGTTGACCTGACGCCAAGTCTCGATGGGCCTTCTGCGCCAGTTCCATCGCCCTGTCCACTGCCACCATCAGTTGTGCCCTACGCCCGAACGAGTTCAGTGCACCCGCCTTGATCAGCGACTCCAGCACCCGCTTGTTCATCAGCCGCAGGTCAACCTTCTCGCAGAACTCCCAGTATGAAACGAAGCTCTTGCCCTTTGCAGCAAGGTCGTTGCGCACCGATAGAATCGACTCGATGGCATTACGGCCCACGTTCTTGATCGCCGTTAGCCCGAAGCGAATGGCGCTGCCATGCGGTGTGAAGCCTGCGTCGCTGAATAAGACATCCGGTGGCTGAACCGAGATACCCATCTCGCGGCATTTCTTGATGTACTTCACAACATTCTCCGGCTTCGAAATCTCCGACGTCAGCAGTGCCGCCATGAACTCGATCGGATAGTGCGTCTTCAGATATGCCGTGTGATATGCCAGTAGCGCATACGCTGCAGAGTGCGACTTGTTGAAGCCGTAGCCGGCGAACTGCTCCATCAGGTCGAAGATGTGTGCGGCTTTGTCCTTGTTGAATCCCTGTTCGCTTGCGCCCTGCATAAAGCGGTCACGCTGCCTGGCCATCTCCTCTGGATTCTTCTTACCCATGGCACGACGCAGAAGGTCGGCTTCACCCAGCGAGTAACCCGCCAGCACATTCGCGATCTGCATCACCTGTTCCTGATAGACGATGACGCCCAGCGTATCCTTCAGGATCCGCTCCAACACATCGAAACCATACTCCACCTTGCGCCGGCCCCACTTGCGTTCAATGAAGTCGTCAATCATACCGCCCTGAATCGGACCGGGCCGGTACAGAGCATTGAGCGCCCTGAGATCCTCGACACTGGTTGGCCTGTAGCGACGCAACACGTCGCGCATACCGCCCGACTCGAACTGGAAGACCCCCGAGGTTAGCGCACGGTGGAAGACCTGTTCGTATGTCTTCTCGTCATCCAGTGGAATGGTGGCCATGTCCACCCTCTCCTGGCGGTTGCGCCAGATTATCTTCAGGCAGTCGTCGATCACCGTCAGCGTGGTTAGGCCAAGAAAGTCCATCTTGAGCAGGCCCATCTTTTCGATGGCCTTCATGTCATACGCGGTTACGATCTCGTTGTTCTTGTTGCGCACCACTGGGACTAAGTCGGTCAACGGGCGCGGCGCGATCACCACGCCGGCCGCGTGTACTCCTGCGCCGCGCACGAGCCCTTCCAATTTCTTCGCTGTATCGATCAACTCCCGCGTCTGCGGATTGTTGTCATAGACCACCTGCAATTGTGGCGAGTCCTGTAACGCCTGCTCGATAGTCACGCCGACGGTCGCAGGAATCATCTTCGCAATGCGGTCCACTTCGCCATAGGGCAGGTCGAGAGCGTGCCCGACATCCTTGATGGCCGCTTTTGCAGCCATGGTGTTAAAGGTGATGATCTGCGCTACCTGCTTCTGACCATACTTTCGGGTAACGTAGGCGATTACCTCGCTACGACGATTCATGCAGAAATCGATGTCGATATCCGGCATCGAAATGCGTTCCGGGTTTAGGAAGCGTTCAAACAGTAGCGCATTCTGCAGCGGATCGATGTCCGTGATCTCCATGCAGTATGTGGCCAGCAACCCGGCAGCCGAACCGCGCCCCGGCCCCACCGTGATGTCGTGGTCTTTCGCATAACGGATGAAGTCCCATACGATCAGGAAGTAGCCAGAGAAGTTCATTTGCTTGATGATGCCGATCTCGCGCTCCAGGCGGGCCTCATATTCTGAGATGGGCTGGCGCAACAATCCCCGGTTCTGCAGAGGGCGGATGGCTGTTTCCAGGCGCTTGCGGAAGCCTGCGCGGCATATCTCTTCGAAATAACTATCCACCGTGTGCCCTGGGGGCGCTGCAAACGCCGGGAATGGATTATCCACCTTTTGCAGCTTCAGTGTGCACCGCTCGGCGATCTCCATCGTCCGACCGACAACCTCGGGAACATGGGAGCTGCAGCATCTCCTCGGAGGACTTGACATAAAACTGGTCACTGGCAAAGCGAAACCGCTTTGGATCGTGCATCGAGCCCGCTGTCTGCACGCATAGCAATAGCTCGTGCGAATGGCTATCTCCGGCGGCGACATAGTTGCTGTCGTTGGTTGCAATCAGCGGGATGCCGAGGTCTCTTTCCAGCCGGAATAAGTCGGGCTGGATTCGCTTTTCCTCCTCGAGCCCCTGGTCCTGGATTTCGAGGAAGAAATTGCCGCGGCCGAAGATATCCTCGTATTGCTTTGCCGTGCTTCGCGCCTTCTCATAGTTGCCCACCATCAGATGGCCACACAACTCTCCTGCCAAGCAGCCTGAGAAGCCGATAAGCCCGCCGGGGTGTTCTGCCAGGTACTTTTTGCTGATGCGCGGCTTGCGATAAAAGCCGTGCAGCGAAGCTTCCGAGGTAATCCGCACGAGATTGCGATAGCCTTCTTCGTTCTCCGCCAATACCAGAAAATGATGATGGTCATCGCCATGCGGATCGGCGCGATGGTCCTCGTTCTGGCAAACGTACAACTCGCACCCGAGAATGGGTTTTATGCTGTGCTTCTTCGCCGCTTCAAAGAAATGCACCGCGCCATAGATGTTGCCATGATCGGTCATGGCAACGGAGCGCTGTCCCAGTGTCCCCACGTGAGACATCAGGCGCTCGATCTCGCAGGCGCCATCCAGCAGAGAGTAGTCGGTGTGCAGGTGAAGATGGACAAACTCAGCCATTATTGTCCTGCCTCGCTTTCCACCCCAATGAGTGCATTTTGGCCTCGGCGGCCGGAACCGGCAGAGCGTGATTCAACCATGTCGTCCCGCTGGAAGAGCAGGCCTGTCTGCAGTCCCGATCCGAGCATGACCAGCAGAAACTGTGATTGAGGATGTGGGCCGTCACCAGCAATATGCCACCACATACGGTGATGGCGATCTCTCGATAGTCGGACAATGCTGTGTCCCGGAGAATCGCTGCCGACGAGATAAGAGCCATGCCAAGTACGAATAACCCAAGAACCCAACGGTTGTGGTGCACTCTGTATCCTGAACGAAACGCGAGGCAGCCAGTCAATCCGATTGCAACAGCCAGGCCACGATGAGTCGTCTCATCTCCAAGCAAGCGTTTCAGGATCGCCGGAGCCAGGGCCAGCAGAGCCGGAAGCGCAAGGCAGTGGATTAGGCATAGCGCAGACAGTCCAATTCCGATCGTGTCTGCTGTTGCACGGGCTAGTTTCACGGTTTTCATTCGATAGACAACTTTCTCTGGTCTGTAAGATGAGCAAACAAGTCTACCGGTTGTAATGATAACAAAAAATCATTAGTATCAGAGAATGCCAAAATCTCAGTACGGTTTCACCGAAGTGTCCCGTGAGTACCTTTGTTTCGACGTCTCCTGTTTGAGAACCGCCTGGAGTCAAAATGTGTCGAATCATCTCCGGAGTCGACAGTCCAGCGGCCGCCTTCTGCAGAAAACGACCCCTGGAGCGGCCCAATGACACACTCCACGCTTCTCACTCTTGCGATCGCACTGGGGATGCGGCACGGGGTAGACCCGGATCATCTTGCAGCCATTGATGGCCTTTCCCGGATACACCCTTCCCGATGGAACGGCGTTCTATTCGCGGTCGGCCACGGTGCCCTGGTTACTCTACTCGCCGTAGGGGTCGGAGGCTTGCTTGCGGGCAAAGTGGAACCCTATGCCCCGTGGCTGTTAATCGCTGTTGGGGTAGTAAATCTCTGGCGTTTGCGGAAACCTGGGGCGCATCGCCATTCCAGAGCCACACGGTTGCCGCTCACCAGTCCTTTGATATTGGGAATCCTTTTTGGTGCCGGGTTTGAGACCGCCAGCCAACTCTCGGGGATTGTCCTTGCGGCCAACATGAATCCCTGGGTCTTGGGCGGTGTCTTTTCGGCAGGGATGATCCTGGTGGATGGGACGGACGGCTACCTGGCTTCCCGGACTCAGAGCCGTGCAATTGCTGGTGGCCGGCGCGCGCTTCGCGCCTCGCGTGCGCTGGGGATTTTCGTGGTCATATTCTCGTTTGGCCTTGGCGGTGCGGAACTGTTCCATCTGAGTATCGATCGAATTGCGTTGCCCCTCGGTTGCACGCTCTTCCTCTTCCTTGTTGCGCTTCGGATATGGAGTGCGCGGGAGGATTCGGAGGCCATGCTCATTTCAAGCCTGCCCATGGTTGGCAAGTTGAGACGTTCTTAGGGGCCACCTCCTTGCGGCGTGCCCCACACCACACTTGAATCTGGAGCCTCTACATGGTTTTGCACCTCATCAACACCCCTGCACAACAACACTGTTGGGTCGATCGCCTCAATCCTTGTATCATCCATCTATCCGGCAACTTCGGCATTCGCTGGTATGGGCTTGTCGATATCCTGCGAACTCTTCTAGCCGGGCTGATCCGAGAGGGAACTCAATCGTTTTGCATCCAACCATGCACATCATGATTTCCGCAGCTTATATTGCCAAGTTGGCTTGCGCACTCCATCGCTGCATCGGCCCTCGACTGGCGATATGAGGCTATAATGTACGTTGCCAAAACCGGCTTCTGTGGAATTAGATGTTGCCGATTTGCGTTAAGCAAGTTGACCGCGAACCAAGTCTAACGTGCGAAGCCTAGATTGCCCGGTATTCTTGGGATGCAACTGAGGGACAACTTGGTCGCGCCGTATGGCGCCGCACGGCCAGTCCGTCTACGAACTATCTCTTGGTATAGAAGGTGTAATTGGCAGTGTAGTGAATTTCTACGGTTTTGCCGACGTCGCGTAAGTTTCGGCAGCCGGATTTGATCGCAACCCCACCGTGAGTCTCGGTACGTTGAATGAACTCAACGTTGGCAAGACTTCCTGTGGCGGTTCCGGCTTTGGCACGGAGTAATAGCCAAGCAACCGAGTTCGCTTCAGGGGCGGGTTTGCTAACGATCAGCTCACCCTGAACCTGGCTACCGTCAATCAGTTTCCACGTGGGTCCGTTGGGTGCATCGGTGCACACATAAATCTGGACTCCATCTCCCTTGGCTTGCAGCACCGCGCTAGCGTCGGCCGAAAGGTCGATCGACTCACTGGTCTGCTGGGCATGCAGGGTCAGGATCGAAACTGCAGCTGCAATTAGGGATGACACCAGTGCTCGCATAGAGGGAAGTGTATCGAAATACCCAAAACCCACAATGACAAAAGTTCGTCGTTGCGTGAGTAGTCCAGATCGGACGTTATTTCATCCCTCTAATTTTGCCGCGACTCTGTCCACCGATCTCATTTCAAGTCAAAGAAGATTTGCCGTCAACCGGGACATCTGAAACTCACTGTTTCAACGGTGATCACGATTCCGACGAATGACAATCTCTACTCGTATAGGTCTTTCTCGCTGACCACGGGATCTCCGCCAGATCCCCTGTACGTACGCTGTGCGGACCAAAACATGTGGCCACGGGCTGGCTGAATGGATGCAAAGCTCATGATGCCGATCGGTATGGGAACGTCCTCGGACACACCTCCCATACCGCCCTCCATCAAGTAAGTTTCGCGTCAGAAACCAGCCCCTCGCGAGTTATGAAGGAAACTTGTCTACCTGCTTCTATGAGGTTCGGAGCGAGACCAAGCCAGAAGATACCAATGATCGAATTTGTTTGTTATTAATGCCCCCCTTATTCTGGGTTCGGCAGCCTGTGCTAATCCGTCGCTTACGATTGAGGCACAGGCGGAACAGAGCATGAATCACCTACTCAATCAGTCGCGAACAGGTGGTCGCTACGGACCGCATAATGGGTCTCCCGGCAGTGTCCCCTCCGCACGGCTGGCATGCAGTATACAGGACGCGCCTATTGTTTTCCTGTAGGCGGATCAACCGATGTCAGGCTGCCCCCGTATCAACGGAACATCTACCGACATCAAATAAAATCATTCCTCCTCTTCCGTTGCCATTCCAAAAGCCAGTGGAACGTATCAGCGCCTGTTGCACGAAGGCACGCGCTTTTCCAACCGCTTCGACAAGAGTCATTCCTTTCGCCAGTCCAGCAGCAATTGCTGAGGCCAGCACGCAACCAGTTCCATGATCGTTGCGCGTTTGGATGCGCGGAGCGGAAAACCACAAGGGTGGCGCATCGTCTCGCTGTAATAAGACATCGGACGATTTGTCGCCACCCATATGGCCCCCCTTAAGCAGAACCGCCGAAGCACCGTGATCCAGGAGCACGCGTCCGGCATCGAGATACTCTTTTGCCGTGCGCACCTCGCGTCCGCTTAAGAGCGCAGCCTCATCCGCGTTCGGAGTCAGTAGCGTAACCCAAGGCAGCAGCTTGAAAAGTACCTGTCGCCCCGCCTCACTCAACAAGATGCTGCCACTGGTTGAGAAGAGGACCGGATCGCAGACGACGCTGGGAACCTTGTATATGCGAAGCGCTTTAATCACCATGCGAATACGCGCAGCATCAACCAGCATTCCCAACTTGATCACTGCGGGGTGAGTGTCTTCGCAAACGTTGTCAATCTGCGCGGCGAGCATAGCGATTGGAATCGGCATGATCTTTTGCACGCCAAGACTGTTCTGTGCCGTGACAGCGGTAATCGCAGTGGATACCTCGACGCCAAGCGCCATTCCGGTCTTGATGTCCGCCTGAATGCCGGCACCTCCGCTCGAATCGGATCCACCGATGGCCAGCACCCGCGGCAACGAACGCAGATGTGTCCCCATGCTGTTCTGCGTCATTGATAGATCTCCGCACCGAACTGGCGAAACTCGCGTGCCTTTTCGGCCATGGAGTCGGCCTGTGTCTGGCTCTCCATGATCTCGTGAGAGATCTTCATCGAGCAGAACTTTGGTCCGCACATGGAGCAGAAGTGCACTGTTTTTGCTGCCTCTTGCGGCAGCGTCGCGTCGTGATAGCTGCGGGCGCGGTCGGGATCGAGACTCAGATTGAACTGATCGTTCCAGCGAAATTCGAAGCGGGCCTTGGAGAGTGCATTGTCGCGCATCTGTGCTCCCGGCCGTCCTTTGGCAAGATCGGCGGCGTGCGCGGCGATGCGGTAGCTCACGATGCCGATGCGTACATCCTCTTTGTCCGGCAATCCAAGGTGTTCTTTCGGTGTCACGTAGCAGAGCATGGAAGTTCCATACCAGCCGATCTGCGCCGCACCGATCGCGCTGGTGATGTGATCGTATCCGGGAGCAATATCGGTAACCAGTGGTCCCAGTGTATAAAAGGGTGCTTCAAAGCAATGACGAAGTTCCTCATCCATGTTTTCCTGGATCAACTGCATGGGAACGTGGCCGGGACCTTCAATCATTACCTGAACATCGTGCTTCCATGCGCGCGCGGTCAACTCTCCCAGTGTGCGCAACTCAGCAAATTGCGCTTCGTCGTTCGCGTCGTACACAGAGCCGGGACGCAAACCATCGCCCAGGCTGAAGCTGACGTCGTAGGCTTTCATGATCTCGCAGATCTCGTCAAAACGCGTATAGATGAAGTTCTCCCGGTGATGTGCCAGACACCATTTGGCCATGATGGAGCCTCCACGCGAAACGATGCCGGTGAGCCTTCTGGCCGTGAGCGGAATCATTTCCAGACGAACTCCGGCGTGAAGCGTGAAGTAGTCCACGCCCTGCTCTGCCTGCTCGATCAACGTATCGCGCATCAACTCCCAGCTCAGATCTTCAGCAATGCCTCCTGCTTTTTCCAGCGTCTGATAGAGCGGCACGGTGCCGATCGGAACCGGCGCGTTGCGCAGAATGCGTTCCCGCGTCTCGTAAATGTTGTTCCCTGTGGATAGATCCATGATGGTGTCGGCGCCCCAATAGATTGCCCATACCATCTTGTCGACTTCTTCGGCGAGCGAAGAGGTTACGGCTGAGTTGCCGAGATTGCCGTTGATCTTGACGCGAAAGTTGCGCCCGATGATTGCCGGTTCAAGTTCGGGATGATTAATATTGGCGGGCAGAATGGCGCGTCCTGCGGCGATTTCATCGCGCACAAACTCGGGCGTGGTCTCCTTGGGAAAGCTTGCCGAAAAGCTCTGCCCTCGATGGGATCGCAGGAGGTTGGCATAGGCCGGATCGTTGCGCAGTTCCTCCAGTCGCATCGATTCGCGCAGGGCAACAAACTCCATCTCTGGAGTCACAATGCCCTTGCGCGCATAATGCATCTGCGTCACATTCTGGCCGTCGCGTGCGCGTCGTGCTTTCGCGCGCGGAGAAAGAGATAGCTCTGAGACAACCGTACTTGTATCGCCGCGCTCTTCGATCCATGCCAGTCGTACAGGGGGCAGGCCCTGGCGAATATCGATGCGCCGGTCGGGATCGGTGTATGGGCCGGAGCTGTCGTAAACCGGTAACGGCGGATTCGGAATCGGGCCATGCTTGGTGTGCGTCGGCGATTGTTCTATCTCGCGGTATGGTACGCGCAAATCAACGCGGCTTCCTGTCAGATAGCGCCTGTGCGATGCGGGAAAGGTGGTAGGAAGAATGAGCGCATCCAGTTCTGGCGATTTCGATTGCATGACACCTCTTGTCCAAAGATGAATTGAAGAACAAGAGGGCAGAACCGCTTGAATTGAAAAGAACGCTCTTTGAAAACTCCCCACGCCGGTATGATCCGGATCGGGTTCAAAGGGTATTGTCTCAGCTCACTTGCGATGAGCACCCCTGTTTCTCAAGGGTATTAAAGCACAGCTCAACCTAACGCACAAGATCTTGTTTGTCTCTGAGAAACTTTGACAAAACGATCTATTGACTGCTTAAATAGGCAACTAGAAACAGGGGTGCTCCATACGTGGGGCTGAGATTACACCCTCGACCAGATCCGGATAATACCGGCGTTGGCAGCTTTCGACCATTCATGGCGATTCGCAGCAAGAGCCTCTTGTTTCTGACCTGTTCCAGGAGAAACGTGTATGCATGCTCTGCTGCTGGATTCGCCAGCGATACTCCCGCCTGATCTGCAATGTTTGCTTCCCGTGCGCAATAGAACACGCATTCGTGTGCTTTCTCGTTGTGCTCCTCGGAGGCCGTTGCTATGTGCGTCTTCGCGCGTAGCGACGCACATCCCTGTGCCATTTCTCTGCTTCTTCCACTCAAAGCCCTGACTCCATATCGCCACGTACTAGTTGCCACGCGCACCGGGATTCTTTGAAAGGGAGAAGTGGATGATTACGTTGAACGGAAGATCCGTGGATGATGCGGATAACTTAAGCCTCTCGGAACTTCTTTCGCGCGAAAACTACATGCTAAGTATCATCGCCGTCGCATGTAACGGAGAGGTCGTTCCTAAAGCGACATACAGCTCTAGACAACTGGCCGACGGCGATGTCATCGATGTTGTGCGCATGGTGGCGGGAGGGTAGTTTCAACGCCAACGCACACGCTGGCCAGACCGCGCGCTTTCATCTTCGCCATGATTTGTGGTCATCCCGGCGATATTGTCTGATGACACAGTACACGTATGCAAAGTGCTTGAAGGAGATTAAGGTCACATGAGTTTCAACGATAGTCTGACGCTGGGAGGACGTGAATTCTCTTCACGCTTTATTCTCGGCTCAGGGAAATACAATGTCGATCTGATTCGCGCGGCCATTGAACATGCCGGAGCCCAGATCATCACCATGGCTGTTCGACGCGCGAATACCAACACAACAGACAACATTCTCGCGCACATTCCTGAAGGCATCACCTTGCTGCCCAACACCTCAGGCGCACGAAACGCAGAGGAAGCGGTGCGGATTGCACGTCTGGCAAGAGAACTTGGCTGTGGCGACTTCGTGAAGATCGAAGTCATTCGCGATATAAAATATCTTTTGCCCGATAATTCGGAGACGGTCAAAGCCACGGAGATTCTCGCTAATGAAGGCTTCATCGTCATGCCTTACATATATCCGGATCTGAACACCGCGCGCGATCTGGTCCATGCCGGCGCGGCGACCATCATGCCTCTCGGTGCGCCCATTGGCTCCAACAAGGGGCTTTGCACCAGAGACTTCATTCGGATACTGATCGATGAGATCGATCTGCCCATCGTCGTCGATGCTGGCATTGGCCGTCCTTCGCAGGCATGCGAGGCGATGGAGATGGGAGCCGCAGCCATCATGGCCAATACGGCCATTGCCACGGCGCGCGATAT
>JAATGG010000121.1 GCA_015654835.1 Terriglobales bacterium | reverse complement strand
TAGAGATCGATCAGCTTTTCGTTCGAAATGAGGGAAAAGCCATTCTTGCCACCGGGAGGCTCTGCCGTCGCCGTTCCACCCTGCTCTTTGCTCTTGGTTGCCATCGTTGTTTTGACCTCGCCGATTGTTGCGATTGTAAACTGCAGCAGCACCGTCGGCTCAGCGCCGTGAGGATCGCTCCGGGGAAGGGAAATGGTCCAAACTGGGCCGGCCGGCTGTTCGTTCACTTTGGCAGCACAGCCGCAATGGGCCGATGCCGCCATCCCTCACTCTGCACGAATGCCGCCACGATAGGCAAATCGCAATTCGATACGAATATCGTAATGCAGTATGAGACAGCCAGTCGCTTCAGGACAGGCGGGTTAGGTCGAGTAGTCGGCGTTGATGTGGATGTATTCGGTGGTCAGATCCGTGGTCCAGAAGACGCAGGAGCCTGTGCCCTGGTGGAGCTCGATGGTGATCGAAAACTCCGTTTGTTGCAGATAGGCATGGGCTGCGGTTTCATCGAACTCCGCTGCCCGGCCACCGTCGCGGCAGATGCGCAAATCGCCAAACCAGATGTCGATGCGTTCCGGATCGATGGCTGTGCCCGAGTAGCCGATGGCCGCCATTAACCGTCCCCAGTTTGGATCGTTGCCCGCCCACGCCGTTTTTACCAGCGGTGAGTGGGCAATTGCCTTGGCAGTCTTCAGCGCATCGGCGTCGGTTGCTGCGCCGTCGATGTGCAATTCCACCACATGCGTAATTCCCTCGCCGTCGGCCACGATCTGCCGGGCCAGCGATGTGCATACCTGCGTGAGCGCTGCGGCAAATTCAGCGTTGCCTGCGCTGACCACGGCGCCCGTCGCTCCCGAGGCCAGCAGCAGTACGGTGTCGTTGGTCGAAGTGTCGCCGTCCACGGAGATGCGGTTGAAGCTCACTTCAATGGCCTGCCGCAGATAGCCGTCCAGCACCGCCGGCTCTACCGCCGCATCGGTCAGGATGTAGACCAGCATGGTGGCATGAGGAACGAGCTGCGGGTGAATCATGCCGGAGCCCTTGCAGGTCGCGGCGATGCGGATTTCTTTTCCATCGACATCGAGCCGCACAAAGGCTGTCTTCTCGACCGTGTCGGTGGTCAGAATGGCCTCGGCCACCTGCTGAAAGTGATCGGACTCGGAGCCTAGCTGCGTTGCAAGACCGGGCAGCGCGGCGATCAGCTTTTCCGCCGGCAGAGGCACGCCGATGATGCCCGTTGAGGAAGGAAAGACCTCTTCCGCGGCGCAGTCGAATGTTTTTGCCGCGGCGGCGCAAGTGGCCCGCGCGGCATCGAGTCCTGCCTGGCCCGCGGCGCAGTTTGCATTGCCGGCGTTGATGGCCACGACACGCACTTTGCTGTCCGTGGCTCGCAGATGCTCTTTGTCTACGGTGAGAGGCGCAGCGGTCACGCGGTTAGCGGTGAAGGCGGCGGCGGCGCTGGCTGGTGCGTCGGCCACGATGAGGGCAAAGTCTGTGCGGCCGCTATGCTTTAGCCCCGCCCTGGTGGCGCCAAAGCGAAAGCCTTTCGGGATGAGGAATTCAGAAATGTCGCTCATGGAGTTGACCCATTTAATCTAACAGGTAGAGGGCGGTTTGATGACGGAGAACCGGACGACAGACGCAGAGTTGCAGGAACAAACCCAATTTCTTGAGTTGCAAAACGTAAACGTGGCGCGCGGTGACCGCATGGTGCTGCAGGATATCAACCTGGGCATTCGCACTGGCGAGCATGTCGCGATCCTGGGGCCGAATGGCTGCGGAAAATCCACGCTTATTCTGACCATGACCTGCCAGATTTATCCCATGGTCGTTCCCGGCATGAAGGTGAGCATCTTTGGCCGCGAGCGCTGGGATCTGACCCAGTTGCGCCAACATTTTGGTGTGGTGGGTACCGATCTGCCGGGCGAGCGCACCGCCGTCACCTCCGGTCTCGATGCGGTGATCGCCGGCTTTTTCTCGGCTTCTACTCTGTGGCCTAACCTGCATGTCACAGTTGAAATGCGCGAGCGCGCTGTCGAGGCCCTGCGGCGTATCGACGCGATGCACCTGGCTGAGCGTATGGTCGGCGAAATGTCCGCAGGCGAGAAGCGCCGCATTCTCATTGCCCGCGCGCTGGTGCATCGTCCCCGGCAACTGCTGCTCGATGAGCCGTCGAATGCGCTCGACTTGGCCGCCCAGCGCGAACTGCGCGAGACCATGCGCCGTCTGGCGGCCGAGGGCACCGGCCTTGTGCTGGTGACGCATCATCTCGGCGATATCTTTCCGGAACTCAAGAGGATCATCATGATGCGCGGCGGTCGCGTTGTCGGCGATGGACCCCGTGAGGAAATGCTCACAGCACCTAAGTTGAGCGAACT
Organism: Terriglobales bacterium; assembly: GCA_015654835.1. GTDB lineage: Bacteria > Acidobacteriota > Terriglobia > Terriglobales > Acidobacteriaceae > Telmatobacter. The sequence goes on along the minus strand of JAATGG010000121.1, from coordinate 3,247 downwards.
CTTCAATACGCCGGTACGCATCGGCCGCGACGAGGAGTGGCTGCATAGCTGGTGATTTCAGAGAACAGGAAGCAGTAGGCAGAGAGAGCAGGTTGCCCATTTCCAAGGGCACGGTAGCCGGTTCTCGGAATTGAAGCAATCCGAGCAAGACTCGTGATACCATTCCCGCAATTGGCTCATGTAGCCGATAACCGGAGGTCCAATGCGTTTCTTTTCCAGACGTAAATTTCTGCAGACCAGTTTCGCCGCGGGAACGCTTGCAAGTGCCGGAAGTCTGCCGCTGCACGCAGCGCGCGCCACCGCGACCGATCAGGTTGCGCTCGGCAAGTCGGGGCTCAAGGTGACGCGGCTCGCGTTTGGCACCGGAACCCATAACGGCCACGTACAAAGCGATCTGGGCCAGGAGCAGTTCACGCGCCTGGTTCGCTACGCGCACGAGCGCGGCATCCGCTTTTTCGAGACAGCGGAGGCCTATGTAACGCCGGCCATGCTTGGAGTGGCCTTGAAAGGGCTGCCGCGCGACAGTTATCAACTCATGACAAAAGTGACTACCGTCGAAGGTGTCGACCCTCAGGCAAAAATTGACGAACTGCGGAAGACTTCCAATACCGAATACTTCGATGTCTTCCTCCTGCACTGGCAGCACAGTGCCAATTGGCCCTCGGAAACAACTCGCTGGCAGGATGGCATTCTTGAAGCGCAGTCGAAGAAGACTATTCTTGCTCGCGGGGCCTCGGTGCACGGTCTGCCGGCCTTGCGGCAGGTTGCCGGTAACGATTGGCTTCAGGTTGCCATGATTCGAATGAATCACAAGGGCGTCAGGATGGATGCCGAGGAGCATGACGCCAATGTGTTGGGCGACGTGAGCGAAGTTGTAACGCATGTGAAGCAGGCTCACCAGGCGGGCATGGGCGTCATCAGCATGAAGCTTATCGGTGAAGGCGCCTTCACCAACCACCAGGATCGCCAGGCCGCCATGCGCTTCGCGTTCAAGAACGCCGGGGTCGATGCAGTCACGGTTGGGTTCAAGAACACGGCCGAAATCGACGAAGCTATCGACAATCTGAATCTGGCGCTGGCATAAGCGTTTTTCCGCATCAGGCGTAATTTCAATGCGATCTCAACCCGGGTTGGACCTGCCTCTTGACGTGCCGCCGCTGGCGGTTTAGCTTATCGATACACGGGAAAGGAGGTTGATCCAGCTAATGCAAATTGACTGTTCCAGTTGTTTCGTACGTGAGGTGACTGAGGCCTAGGGCATCGCGCCCTTGACCCCATTAAGCCCCGGCGGGAAAGTCGACCGCAGGGCCCTGGCACTCGCGGAACCGCGATGGCCTTAGTCCAATCCCAACAGATCACCGGCAGCGGCCTGGAACGCTTGTTCCAGGCCGCTGTTGTCATTCGGATTGATCTTTCCTGTTTCTGCAATCCAGATTTCGAGCCTTTTCTGCTGTGTCCTCATCCAAGAGGCATGAGCACTTCTGTAAAGACTTTCAAAATTGGTGGCGATCTCGAAATCAACCGGCTCGGATTTGGCGCGATGCGCATCGTGGGCGATGGCATATGGGGCGAACCTAAAGATGCCGAAAACTCCAGGAAAGTTTTACGCCGGGCTGTGGAACTGGGCGTCAATTTTATTGACACTGCGGATTCGTACGGCCCCTATGTCAGCGAGCAATTGATCGGCGAGGCGCTCGCGCCCTACGCCAAAGGCGTGGTCATTGCCACCAAGGGCGGACTTACGCGCCAGGGCCCGAATAAGTGGCTGCCTGTGGGGCGTCCCGAGTATTTGATTCAGCAAGTGGAGATGAGCCTTCGCCTCCTGAAACTCGATACTCTTCCGTTATGGCAGCTTCATCGCATTGATCCTGCTGTTCCCGTCGAGGAGACGCTCGGGGCTATCAAGGAATTGCAGAAGCAGGGCAAGATTCGCCATGTAGGTTTAAGTGAAGTCAAAGTTCCAGAGATCGAACAAGCGCGCAAGGTAATTGAAATCGTCAGCGTCCAAAACAGGTACAACTTGAGCGACCGCGAGCATGAAGATGTGCTCACCTACTGTGCGAAAGAAGGCATCGCGTTCATTCCGTGGTTCCCTGTGGCAGCCGGCAAACTGGCGCAGCCTGGAGGCGTGCTTGATGCAGCGGCAAAGAAGCATAATGCCACGGTAAGTCAGCTCTCGGTGGCATGGCTATTGCATCACTCTCCGGTAATTTTGCCGATCCCAGGTACCTCCTCCATCAAGCATCTTGAGGAGAACATGCAGGCTGCCAATGTTTCGCTCAGCGATGCTGAGTGGATAGAGATCGAGCACGCTGCACGAGGCTAACGACGAAGTACCCCCCCCGCGAGCGCGAATCTCCTCAAGCTACGATGAGGCCGGACTTCCATCTTCAGGTCTCTTTCAAAACGACTTGCCGCGAATGACCGCAATACCCACTCTACTCGGATGCTCAAGCGCATAGAAATTTCGCAAAGAAGCAGGGTCAGTGTGCCGCGACACAGATCCCCTGCTTCCGGGGAGCAGGCAACAGAAATTACCAAATCCTTTGTCCAGGCAACCCGTTTACCGGTTGACCTCTCCGATATCTAGAGAGAGGGAGGAGCCTTCGGCTATCCTGTTTGGTTCGATCTGCAATAGCAGGAAGGCACAACCCATGCGTATTTCATCCGTAGTTTTCAGTTTGACGATTCTCTGCCTGTCTGGCGGGCTCTGCGTGGCCCAGTCGCCTGCCGCCGCGCCCGCCGCATCCTCTGCCCCCACGGCGCCAGCCGCTCCATCTGGAATGCTGCAACCTTCGCTGGACGTGGCGCAGCAAACCCTCAGCGCTATAAAGCTGGAGAAATGGAAGAAGGGCAGTGTGCGCGACGAAGCAGAGGCGAATATCGCCGCTCTCCTGCGCGATCTGCAGACAAATGTACCGCCGCTGCTGACAGCGGCCGACGAAACTCCGGGGGCTCTCAGCAAGGTGCTACCGCTTTCCCGCCACATCGATGCGCTGTATGACGTGCTTCTGCGTGTTGTTGAGGCAGCGCGCGTTTCTGCTCCCCCCGAACAGATCACGGCACTGCAGCAAGCCCTGACTGGCCTGGGCACCGCGCGGCTTGCATTGAGCGACCACATGCAGGAAACTGCTGCCGCCCAGGAAAGGCAGTTGAACAATTTGCAGAGCGCTCTGCAGGCCCAAGCGGCTTCGCTGCATTCCGCCGCTTCTGCGACTCCTGTATGCTCTGCGCCCACGCCCGTGCG
>JAATGG010000239.1 GCA_015654835.1 Terriglobales bacterium | reverse complement strand
TGTTCCACCGTCATCGTCGCCGAGCGAAAGTCCTCCGGCTTGGCGAAGAAGATGTTTGGAACAAAGGTTTGTGGGTTACGGTCGTAGAGCGGAAACAACGACGATTGGATCTGCACCATGATGCGGTGCCCGGGCTTGAAGACGTAATTCACCGTCGGTAGCCGAAAGCGATACTCTTCCTCTGCGCCTGCCGGAATTGGAGTGGGCTCGGCGAAGCTCTTCCGGTACCGCCCGCGGAAGATGTCCATGCTGATTGCCAACTCATAGCCCCCCAGTTCGGGCTGCTCCGCGTAGGTCGGCGGATATACGTCGATGATCTTTACGACAAAGTCCGCGTCGGTTCCCGTCGTTTTCACAAACAGGTCGGCAAAAGGGGCTCCTTCTACGCGCACTGCATGCTCCAGCACAGGCGTTTGATAGCTGAGCACGTCCGTCCGTGTTCCTATCGCCCGTTGGTCCTGCACGAGCCAGGTCGGCCAGCGGGTGCCGCCATTGGCGTCTACCGGCGGCGCCAGAAACGGCACCGGCTTTGCAGGGTCGGAGACGTAGCTGTCCTCACCATCCTCCGGTTTCGCAAACCCCAGACCAAACTTCGCTTGCAGATACATGGGCGTCAGATGCTTCTCGTCCACTCCGGGCCAATCCGTGAACTTGTCCCAGTGGTTCTCCGCCGGGTTGTAGATCATCGCAGAAGCCAATGCTTCGGCCGGTTTGCGATCCTTGAGATAGGTGTTGAAGAAGGGGATCAACACATCGCGCCGAAAATCCGCCGCCGTATCGCCCTTCCACTTCAGGGGTCCCAGCGTCTCGGCCGAGCGGTTCACCTGGCTGTGGTACCAGGGCCCCATCACCAGATGGTTGTTCTCCAGATGCCCGGCGGCTTTAAGCGCCTCCCAGGTATGCACCGCACCGTACATGTCTTCCTGGTCCCACAGACCCTGAAGCCATATCGTCGGGATACTCGTCGCCTTCTCCACCACGAGCTTGTCTAGTGCCTGCAGTTGCCAGAATGCGTCGTAGGCCGGATGCGCCGACAGGCGGCTCCACCAAGGCAACTGCTGAAAGCCATTTGCCTTCGCCCAGTCGCCTGCGGTTCCCGCATCGAGAAAGTTCCGGTAGTCGTCGCCGCCAGCCCGAGGCACTTTGCTGCCTTCGCCCCGACGGCTCGATTGCCCGGTAAAGTAGTCCAGGTTCACCTGCCGGAAGGCACCGTAGTGGAACCAATCGTCCCCCATCCAGCCGTCGATCATCGGACTCTCCGGCGCAGCAACTTTCAGTGCCGGATGGGGCCCCAGCAGCGCCATGGTCACAGTCCACCCGTCGTAGGACGAGCCGATCATGCCGACCCGCCCGTTCGATTCGGGCACGTTCTTTACCAGCCAGTCGATGGTGTCGTATGCGTCGGTCGTGTCATCAGTCTTGCTCGGATTCAGCGGCCCAATCGGCGGCCGTGTCATCACGTAGTCGCCTTCCGAGCCGTACTTACCGCGAATATCCTGGTTTACCACGATGTAACCGTCGTCCGCCCACTCGCGCTGCGCCGACCACACCGCGTCGCGCATGTGGGGCTTGTCCGACGTGAAGTGATCGGCGTTATAAGGCGTCCGCTCCAGCAGCATCGGCAGCCCGTTGGCACCCTTGGGCACCACAATGACCGTGTGAAGCTTTACCCCATCGCGCATGGGAATCATTGTTTCGCGCTTTTCGTAATCATAGCCCGGGTGCGGTTCTTGCCATTTGGCAGGAATGTCGCTGCCGGACTGCACCATATCCGCAGTTACCACCGTTGACTGAGCATACGACGCAGGCACCGACGCCCAAAAAGCCGAGCCAAGGACGAAAGCAATCGATAACACCGATGGTTTATGCATTTGCTTCTATCTTGCCACGACACATGTCGGCAGGGATAATCCAGCAGGGGCCGGTTCACCATGCCACGAAGATCGTATGCGTGGAAGACGACTCCCGCGACGAGCCAACGCTGTTAGCATCCAACAGCGGTAGAAGGAACGAGCGCAAATCGCAGATGTGCTCATCAAGCCGAGTTTGCCTTCGAATGCGCGCTATGGCTCAAAATTTAATCATTCTTTCCCCTTGCCCCGAGGATCGTCTACCCTGAAACTACGTCATGTCTGATTGGATCTTTTCCTCATCCCGCGCCACCCGACGCGACGAATTCCGATGAAAGCCCCCGTCTCCGGTCTAACCGCCATCTTCTTTGCTATCCTCGGCTTCACCTGCTGGGTGTTCGGCGACAGTTGCATCAAGTGGATCGGGCAATACGGCCTGCCGCCAGAAGAGATCGTTGCCTTCATGGGTTTCTTCATGGCGCTCACGATTACGCTGCAAGCAGCACTGCGCCACAGCTTCGGCAATCTGCGCCCGCACTCGGTAGTCCGTCAGGTGCTGCGCGCCCTGCTCGACATGACGAATAACGTTTGCGTCGTGATCGCCCTCCGTCATCTCTCGCTGACCCTGTTCTACATCCTTGTCTTCACCTCACCGATGGTCATCTCTCTGCTCTCGGCCGTCTTTCTGGGTGAACGTATCACCGGCAAGAAGATAGTGGCCCTGCTGGTCGGCTTTGGAGGTGTGGTCGTCGCAGTCGATCCTTACAGTCACACCCAGCACATCGACATCATCGGCCTCGCCAGTTGCCTGGTGTGCGTCGCCTGCTTTTCAGTCAACATGGTCTGGTCGCGCGTGCTCACGCGCACTGAGACGCCCGAAAGCCTTGCCTTCTGCTCCGGATTGGTCACGGCCATGGCTGGCCTAGTGCTCGCTAGCCTGCACCCCGAGCCCATCACACCTACGCTCTGGCCGGTACTGGGGATGATGGGCGTTTTCTGCGCTGCCGGCACACTTAGCTTCTATTTTGCCGTCAAGCATACCTCGGCCAGCAACGTTTCGCAGTACCACTACACGCAGTTGCTTACCGGCGCCTTGATCTCTTATATCGTCTGGCACGACAAGCCTGGCCTGCCCATGCTGCTGGGTGGAGCGCTGATCATCGGCTCGGGTCTGTTGATCGCTCTGGCCGCGCGCAACACCCAAACGGCCCTGCACCCGGGCGTCGTCAGCCGATAAGGTCAACGCACCCCGCTTGCCGACCGCCGCCCCAGCCGCCTGAATACGGGCGCACAGGGACTAAGCTGCACGAGCCCGTATTTGCGCAAATATGGAAGTTATTTACGCAAATACAGGCAGTTTTTCCATAAATCTACACCTACATTGCTGCGGCTAGATGTCGAGATTCTTCACGTCGAGTGCGTTGTCTTCGATGAACTTCCGGCGTGCCTCTACATCCTCGCCCATCAGCGTGGTAAAGATGGCCTCAGTTTCGGCGATATCTTCCAGCTTGACCGAAAGCAAGGTGCGCCGCTCGGGATCCATGGTCGTCTCCCATAGCTGCGTGGAGGTCATTTCGCCCAGTCCCTTGTAGCGCTGAACCTGATAATCCTTCTTGCCTTGGTCAACGATGTAGGCGAACAACTCGCGAGCGGTTTGCTTCTCCACCGGGTCGCGCGGAATGCGAGCGGCACGGCGAGGTGTCTTGGCCTCGGCCTTCACTTCGACCGGTGTTTCGCCTTCCGCCGCGTCGGCAGTCTCTTCAGCTTCCTCGGCAGCAACTTCCACAGCGGTCTTGGTAGCAAACTCGATGCGGAAAGGCGGCTCAAGGAATTCCTTAATCTGCGTGTACTTCGCCATCATCTGCCGGAATTCGGGGCTTGACGCGAGAGTCCAGTCGATGCAACGCGTTGCGCCCTGCGAATCGGTAAAGCAGATAGACCAAGTATGGTGCTCTTCATCCTCGATCGGATCATGCACCTTGAACTGGAATTCATCGGCAAGCCCGGTCAATTCTGCCTGCAGCAACGCCATTTTCTGGGGTAACGCACCATCCGTCGAGGAAAAATCGGCACGGGTCAGCAGTTCGGTCCGAGCCAGCAACTCAGTCAGCTTCTCATTCCGAATGCGCTTGTCAACCTTCTCGATGAAGCCTAGATATTCATTTAAAAAGCCCATGAAACGGGTGAGGTCTGCGCCTTCGATCGGAGTGGAAGCCGCGCCATGGCGAACAACGAGGCCTTCGGATGCGCGCTTTACCATGACTTTTACGAATTCGCGCTCATCCTTGATGTACTGCTCAAAGCGGCCCTTCTTGATCTTGAACAGCGGCGGCTGCGCGATGTAGACGTTATCGCGCTTGATCAGGTCCGTCATATGACGGAAGAAGAACGTGAGCAACAGGGTACGGATGTGCGAGCCGTCCACGTCGGCATCGGTCATGAGGATGATCTTGTTGTAGCGGAGCTTGGACGGATCGAAGTCGTCTTTGCCGATGCCGCAGCCGAGCGCGGTAATCATGGCGCGGATTTCCTCGTGGCCCAGCATCTTGTCGTAGCGGGCCTTTTCGACGTTCAGGATCTTACCTTTGAGGGGCAGGATGGCCTGGAAGCGCCGGTCGCGGCCCTGCTTGGCAGTACCGCCTGCACTCTCACCCTCGACCAGATAGAGTTCGCAGCGTTCCGGGTTCCGCTCACTGCAATCGGCCAGCTTACCGGGGAGGCCGCCACCGTCGAGTGCGCCTTTGCGGCGAGTCAGATCGCGAGCCTTGCGGGCCGCCTCGCGTGCACGGGCAGCTTCAATGGCCTTGTTGATGATTTTTTTGGCGATCTGCGGATTCTGCTCCAAGAACATGCCGAGCCGCTCATTCACGAAAGCCTGCACGTTGCCGGCAATATCGGAGTTGAGCTTGCCCTTGGTCTGGCCCTCAAACTGCGGCTGCGGCAGCTTGACACTGACTACGGCCACCATGCCCTCGCGCACATCGTCCCCGCTCAGATTCTCCTTCAAGTCTTTGAAGAGACCAAGCGACTGGCCGATGGCGTTCACGGTGCGGGTCAATGCGGTGCGGAAGCCGGAGAGATGCGAGCCGCCATCCACCGTATTGATGTTGTTGGCAAAGCTGAATACGGTTTCGGAATAGCTGTCGTTGTATTGGAGCGCGATCTCGATCTCAACGCCCTCACGCGAGGCCTCCATCACGATGGGCTTCTCATGCAGCACTTGCTTGCCGCGGTTGAGATGCTTCACGAACTCGGCGATGCCACCCGCATAGCGGAACTCAGTGCGCTTGGAGTCGCCTGTCTTGGGATCGGCGGTACGCTCGTCGGTGAGCACGATCTCAAGTCCCTTGTTCAGAAAGGCCAACTCGCGCAGCCGCTGGGCCAGGGTGTCGAAGTTATATTCGGTGGCGGCGAAGATGGTCTTGTCCGGCAGAAAGTGGACCTTGGTGCCGCGCTTTTTGCTGACTCCGGCCTGACGCAGCTCGCTCACAGGCAGTCCGCAACTGAAATCCATTTCCCAGGTATGGCCGTCGCGCCAGATTTCGACGTTGAACTCCTGGCTGAGCGCGTTGACGCAGCTCACACCGACGCCATGGAGACCGCCTGACACCTTATAGGTAGAAGCGTCGAATTTGCCCCCCGCGTGCAACTTGGTCAACACCACCTGCACGGCAGGCATCTGCTTGCCGTTGGGCAGCGTCATCATGTCCACAGGGATGCCACGACCGTCATCGGTCACCGTGATCGAGTTGTCGACGTGGATGGTGACTTCGATTTTTTTGGCGTAACCAGCGAGGGCTTCATCGACGGAGTTGTCGACCACCTCATAGACCAAGTGGTGCAGGCCCATCTCACCGGTAGAACCGATATACATGGCGGGCCGCAGGCGCACTGCCTCAAGCCCTTCCAAAATTTTAATATTTTCGCCGGTGTAGCTGTCGTTATCGCCGTGGATCGGGAGAATGCTCGGTGCTTCAGTCGCCATAGGATAGGATTCCGTTCGCGGCCTTCGCTTTGAGCTCCAGACGGGTAGCGGCTCCCGGAGTACGATTCGGAGGGGGAATTCCAGGATTAACCGCTTGAAAGACGGGAGCTTTGCGCGAATTTAGCCTATGTTGATTTTAGCATGGGTGGTGAATGCGGGCCGGTTTGGGCACAGAACAGGAAAATGGGTACTAAAGAGATATTACTATTGCACAATATTACTTTGGTAATTTTTAGGCTGACTACTTATGTATATAAAAGAAAACAATAGACTTATTAGAAACCATGTTTTATGCTTTCAGGATGCAGGGAATGAGATTTCCTGTCAATAAAATTCCTGAGAGGTTACTAGTTATGAAACTCGCCATTCGCGCTTTTGCCCTTGTCGTTGTCGCCGCCGGCATCTCTGCCGCTTCTCTTTCTTCCTCGAATGCGAAGGTGCTTCCCAGCCATCTGTCTGTCACTGCAAGCCTGCCCATCCCGAATAGCGTGCCTAGCCCAGGATGTGGCCGCCGTTTTGGATGTGTAGTTTCAGCCCCCGAATTGGTAGCAGAAAAGAAGCAGTAGACAGACCAGCCTCAGGCTCGACAAGAAGATATCCAGCGCTATTCTGGTAGAGTATTTAGAAGAGCGACGAGGTCTTCATGTCTCCAGAGACAATGATGTCCATAATGTGCGGGGCAGAATTTGTCCTGTCAACTGTGCTCGCCTATTTATTCTGGAAAAGGAAGCTGCGTGGCCGATTTCCTGCAATGGGAGCCTATCTGGCTCTCCACGCGGCTTCCACACCGGTGCTGCTATTTCTTTTCCAAGGTGACGCACATCGCTGGTTTAACGACTATTGCTTTGTAGTTTATTTTTTCCTCTATTGGGCCGTATTTATCGCCTCAGTAGTCTTATTGTTCTTTATCTGCATGGAAGTTTTTCGCTCTGCACTTGCTGCCTTCCCTGGATTACTAAAGCTGGGGATTGTAGTTTTCCGCTGGACAGCTCTTGTATCTGTTCTTATAAGCCTAGCCACGACCACAGTGGATCATCGAACCCTACTTGACCTCGCTACTGGGTCTTTCCCTCAACGCGGAATTCTTATCATTCCTACTGTAGCTTACGGATTGATGCGGTCAGTCAGTATGCTTGAGTTGTGTCTGCTTGCATTTCTTTGTTTAAGCATGAATGCTCTGCGACTTTCCGTACGAGATTTATCTTTCGGGATTTCACTGGGGTTTGGCATTCTGTCTGCCAATGATTTCGTTCAATCCACGGTTGTTTCGATTCACACCTCGTTGACCGCACCTTGGCAGTTTGTTTTTGAGTCGGTAATACTTGTCGGATTTGGAACTTGGGTGACCTATTTCCTTCTCCCGGAACCGGTCCGTAAACCTATGGTGGTCCCGATAAATTCGACCATTTATCGGTGGAACGAGATTGCTTCGGCGCTGGGCCATACGGGCACGCAGGTCGCCGTGCAGCAATCTGCGAACAGCTTCTTCCTGACCGACGTGGAAAAGGTAGTGGAGAAGGTGCTTAGCCGTAATCTCAAGGATCGGGAATCGGAATCGTAGCAAGGGCGGCTAATCCTCCCCCCGCTAGATCAACCTACGAGAAGAGGGCCGGGCTTGATAAGGAGATTCGGCCTTCTTCTCATCAAGGACAATACCATCAATAGCAAAGGCCACGGATCTCCGTGGCCTTTGCTATTGATTCTGAAAAGTTGGTTACTCAGCCGCAACCGGTTCGATCGAGGCAAAGCGCCCACGATTGCCGTGGTCTGAGAACTTCACTTTGCCGGTAATCTTGGCAAAAAGCGTGTCATCGGAGCCGATGCCCACATTGACGCCCGGCTTGATGCGGGTGCCGCGCTGACGGACGATGATCGAGCCGCCGGTGATCAGTTCGCCGCCAAAGGCCTTGACGCCCAGACGCTGTGCGTTGGAATCCCGTCCATTTGTGGAGCTACCTCCACCCTTTTTATGTGCCATTGCCGAATCCCCTTCTGAATTTCGTCGCTGCCTAGTTGGCCGCGGTGTAGGTCACGCCATCGGCCTCAATGGCCTTGATGCGTACCTCGGTAAAGTTCTGCCGGTGTCCCTGCAGCTTCTTGTACTGTTTCTTCCGCTTCAAGTGGAAGACCAGAATCTTGTCGCCACGGCCCTCGCGAATGACTTCAGCGGTTACCTTGGCCGCAGCCGGATTAGCCACGATGCCTGCGTCGCCCGAGACAGCCAGAACTTCGCTAAACTCGACGTTCTGTTCTTCAGAAACGACACTCTCAACCTTCACGACGTCGCCTGGAGCGACCCGATACTGCTTACCACCGGTGCGAATAACCGCGTACATAAACCCTCCAGCGCGGCTCCGGCTCGGCCGGTGCGCTCTACATGCCAAGAATAGCTCGGGCGGAAACTTCTGCGCCGTGGTACGCTCAAGCCCAAATTTAAGGCGAGCGTCTGGCTCCACGGGAACAGGCAGGAATCGCCAAACTAGAGTAGTGTACCGGGTTTGAACCCTCAGGTCAATGTGCCGGCCAGAGGCGACGCAATCCCGGCACCGTAAATCCCCATCGAGCCTCGGATTGCTGAAAGAGGTACACCGTCAAAATCGCGAAGAGCGGTTCCAGCGGATTACGAAAACGGGACCCGGCACTTACAAAATAATAAACGGTCGGTAGCAATAGCACCGCCCAGGCAAAGAGGCTGGCAGCGGGAAGCCTGCGCCGAAGCGCCAGCAGCAGCCCTAAAATGCCAGTGATCGAGCCAAAACAATAAGCCACCTCGCGCACTGTCTCAGCCGCCGGATGGCCGCCCGCCGTGTGCGGGACGCTGGCCCAAAACATATAGAACCGCAGGGCTACGAGCCTCCAGAAATGCACTGGATTTGCACGAGCCCACTGCTTGGCCATTTGCCCACGCATACGGACGTAGGCCAGCTCACCCATCTGAGCATAGAGCCGGTGTTCCGGCGCTTGCTCGACTGTGGGCACGGTTGCTCCCCAGGGAAAGCCTTCGGAATAGGGTGACCAGGCCAAGGCCGCCTCTGCGCCGAAATTTCCGCGTGTGGGAATGAAGGCATGAAAGACCCGCTCGTTCCGCACTACCCAAGGCATAGCCACGGCCGTACATACCGCCGCCGAGAGCAGCGCCAAAGCGACTCCGCGACCCAACCGATTTCGTACTTTCGGGGCGACGAGAATCCAAAGTCCCTGCACAGGCGCCAGCAACAAGAGCGTCGGATTGGACATGGAGATGCCGCCCCACAGCAGTCCGAACAGTGCCCAATCGCGCACGCGCTGCCGCTCCGGAGGCTCACTGCCGATGCCCCACATCCTCATACCCAGGAGCAGAACCGCCGCGAACAGCATGGTAGAGAGGGACATTTCCCAAATCCAGCGCACGCCGTATTGCATAATGCCGGGGAACAGCACCCAGATCCAGGCTGACCAGAGCCCATTGCGCCGCCCGGCTACGCGCGCGCCCATCTCATAAATCAAGGGTGCCGTAAGGGCCTGAAAGAGGCTGTCGATAGTGAGAATTACCCAAGCGGAGAGGGCTGAATAAACCCCAAAGAGATTGAAAACGCCAGCGAGCAGCAGGGTAAAGGCGGGAACCATCCAGGCGGTCGGCCCGGTATTGCCGCTGAAGGGAGAACTGTATCCATGCCCTTGCGCCAGCGACGCGGCTACCCTCCCCGTCTCCCAGCCAAACTCAAAATGGTTGTTGAAAGGCGTGATGCGATAGGTATGGGCAACGGTGATGTAAGCGACACGGACCAGGAAGGCTGTCCAGAAAATCGTCGCAGGAGCGCGAAAATTATCGCCTGGGCACGCGGCTGGCTGGCTCATGAGATCCACTTTAATAGGCGCAAGACTCCCATTTGCGCAGCACGCGAGTGGGCCGAGACGTTGGAACGCGCCAAAATTTCTTCGCGGTTCGCCTCATAGTATTGATAGGCCTTGGTCAGCATCTCACTGTTGGTAACCGTGGGCCGCCAGCCCATTTCCTGCTTGATGCGGGTGGTATCGAAGAGGAAATCTTCGGCAATCATGCGGTAGTGATATGGCCCGAGCGGCGAAATGCCCAGCGTATGCGCCAGGTGCATGGCTGCCAGCGTTGGCCCTTTAGGGAGCGAGCGGACCCGAGACCGGCTGCCGGAGTGGCGAATGACCGCCTCATAGCATTCGCGCAGACTGGGCACATTGTCACTGCCTACGTGGAACACACCCGACCCCTGGTAATCCAGCGCCTGCACACATGCCTGCGCGAGGTCACCCGCGTAGATAAACTGATAGCGGTTGCCACCGGAGCCTACCACCCATACTGTCTTGCTCTCGCGGATAAATTCAAAGAGAATCGCCAGCAGTCCAAGCCTGCCGCTATCAATAATGGTGGGGCAGCGCAGCGTTACAACCTTCAGGCCATCGGCGGATAGCTGGAGCAGCGTCTCGGCGGCCAACTTCGACTCGCCGTAAATCTCAATGGGGGCGGGCGGATCGTCTTCGCGCACCGGATGCCCCAGATTGCTGGCCCACAGGCAATTGGTGGAGGTGAACACAAGCTTCTCCACGCCGGCCTGCAGCGCACAGCGGGCAATCACGCCGGTACCATCCACGTTGCTGGTCCACAGCAGCTTGCGATCCAGATGACCGTGCGCCAGCATTGCTGCGATGTGGAAGACTGCATCGAACCGATGTTCCGCGAAGACATGCCGCATGGCGTCTTCGTCACGAATGTCAGCTTCAAGGCTTGTCAAAGCAGAGTGGCGGGCCGTGTCGGGCACGAGGTCCACACTCACGACCTCGGCACCATCCTTTAGAAGCCTGTTTTTAAGAATTCCGCCAAAGAACCCGGCTCCGCCGGTTACCAGATATTTTGCCATTGCCGATGCCGTTTTGCGCGCCCTTTCCTGCGAGCGAACTCAGGCCGACGCCGATTGGCCTCGTTCGTTTCCCATCATAACACCCCGCCAGACAATCCCATTGGATTCAATTATTTAGGAAGAGCGACAGTTACCTGCCGGCATGATTGCAGGGCGTTGTATTCATGGGAAGAACAGATGAAAGATCTGCATCAGAAAGAGACAGAAAGCATCCCTGGAGTTTCAGAGGACTCTTGCACCGGTTGCATAAATCATGCTGGGATGACGTGCGCCGGCGGACCTATTCCTGTAACGAGTTGCTAACTTCGCTGTCTGGGGAGGAATCCGAATGCTTGGTCGAGGATCATTGAACGGCTGACGATGCGGCCGGCATTGCTACATAGATATTCGAGGAGCAAAACTCATGGGTTGTAAATTGAAGAATCTCATTACCGCGCAAAGCTTCGCGATGCAGAAGGTCGGTCTTCAGGTTCAGAACGTGCAAGACGGCAGTTACCTCTGACGAGGGAGCATTGCGCCGCAACAGGATTGCGAAGGCCGGCCAGTAACTCCAGAAGCGCATAGGAGCTAGTGAGAGAGTCGGTGCCGCCTATCTCCAGGCCACGCACCCGCTCATCCAACGAGCGCCAGACCGAGAGAATCGGCGCCGGCGCGCGGAAAAGCCTCTCTTCTTATGACTACAGCGTCACGATGCATTTTTTGACGGCATAAATCACAAGCGACATCCGATCGCCAACTTCCAATTTACGAAATATTGACGTCAGGTGATGGGACACTGTGGCATCACTGATAAATAACCGATCTGAGATTTCTTTATTTCTTAGCCCTTGGCAAACCAGTGCGATGACTTCCCTTTCGCGTGCGGTAATTGCGGCAATCTTGCGCTCATCCGGATCCGGCGCCTTGTTCCGCTTGCTCACAAGCTCGCCTAACATGCGCTCGGCGAGAGTTTGCTCAAACCAGAATCCGCCGTTCATCACCTTTCGAATTGCCATGGGCACATAGCGCACAGGCCGCTCACGCTGAAAGATACCTCTGGCACCGCACCGGAGCGCTTCCTCTAGAAATTCCGGATCTTTTCGGCTGGTCAATAGAATGACGCGTGTCTCCTCATTTTCTGTAACCAGACGCTCCAGAATCTCCAGGTCCTCCTCAAGAAATTCGGCGCTCACCAGCAGGACATGCGGAGAATGGCTGCGAACGGTATCTAACAGGCGATCACGATTGGCGCATTCCGCAAGGACCTGAATGTCGGAATGATCAGCCACTGCGCTTTTCAGGCCCGAGAGAATGAGCGGCTGATTGTCTGCAAACAATACTTGAATGTCGCCGGCTGGAGCCATCACCTGCTCACTCCAGCGCGTGTTGTTTGCTGCTTCGTTTATTGGCCTCATGTGTCGACACATCCTGAAGAAGATCTGGGCATCTAATCAAAAAGGTTGCATTACGATGCTGCCTGGTTAGTATTCATATGTGCGTATCGTAATAGACAAAGTGCTTTAACTTCCCTGTTTCTCGTTAGAGGATACCCAAGGTGAATTGGTTGGCTTTCGACGTTTTGATGAGAACAAAAACACTGATGATAAAAAGCTTAAGATATCTCCCGATCATATTCTTGACAGCATTTATGCTTTTCGCATATGCTCATGGGCTCTCCGAAAGCAAGACTCCCCCTATTTCTTCACAGCCCGCACAGAGTGCCTATGATTTCATCAACAGCATTGGCGTCAACACACATCTGAATTATTTCGATCGCACTTATGGAGACTTTGCATTGGTGGAGCATGAACTGCGATCACTCGGTGTCCGCCATCTGCGCGACGGTATCCATTTGCAAAACGACGACTACAACAAAGCTGTTTATGGCCGCTGGTTGGAGTTAGGCAGCGCAGGTATTCGTTTCGATGCAGTGCTCGACCCCAGGAGCAATTTGGGCCCCTTGAGTGGGCCACTACTCGATAAGGTGAATATGCTAGCCGGCGGCACAATAGAATCATTCGAAGGTCCCAATGAACTAGATATCAGTAATATGAAAGATTGGCCTTTAATCGATCGCAACTATCAGCCAACAGTCTTCAGTTCTGTCCGCGCTATGACAAGTGCGGAATCGGTCAAGACAGTGGGTCCATCTCTCGCCTCTGCTGCGAATGGGCTCCAACTCGGAGATGTGACAGCATCCATCGATTATGGAAATCTGCATCCTTACCCCGCTGCCAAAATGCCTTCTTCTGTATTATCTGAGCAAACGCATCTGGCGAGCGAGGTTTCCGGCAACAAAGAAATAGTTATCACCGAAACGGGCTACCATAACGCGCTCAATGATCATAGTGACCAACCCGCAGTATCGGAACAGGCTGCGGCTAAATACATCCCGCGGCTCTTTCTGGAAAATTTTGCAGCAGGCATTTATCGCACTTATCTTTACGAATTCCTCGACGAGGCTCCCGATCCTGGACTTAAAAATTTTCAGTTGCATTGGGGCCTCATCCGCGCCGACGGCACGGAAAAGCCAGTTTTTATTGCGATGAAGAACCTGATCAGCGAGCTTAGCGATACTTCGCGTCCTGACCACTTACAAAAACTAGGATGGAATCTGAGCAATTCTGTTCCTAGCATTCACCATCTGCTATTGCAAAAATCGAACGGTGAATTCGACTTGGTTCTTTGGCAAGAGGTATCAAGCTACGACGAGAAGAACCAACGCGACATCCCAGTCACGCCGGAGCAAGTCACGCTAACGCTCGAAGAAAAACCGCGGAGCCTGCGCTTATATGAACCCACAGTCCAAGCGCAGCCATTCAATATTTATACCGACAAGAAGACCATCACCTTGGAGATACCCGATCATCCATTGGTCATTCAGATTACGCCACGATGATGGTGCAGTTAAGGAATTACTCCCAAAGAGCATTGCGTGCCACATCGCGCCAGCCATCTTTACGGACGAGCTCGTCATATACGTCCTGAACCTCCAGGGCCATTACACTCACATGAAACGCTTCGATCCCGCAGAGTGCCCGATTTTGCCAGGATCGCCGTTCTTGCTCGTTTGCGAGGAGTCCGCAGAAAGCATCTGACAAAGCCTGCACGTTGCGCGGTGGCACGAGCATACCAGCTTCTCCTCCATCGAGTGCTTCAGCAACTCCGTCGATATCTGTCGCGACAATCGCGCATCCCGCTTGACGTGCCTCAATAAGGACCAGGCCGAAAGACTCCCGCCTGGAGGCGAGCACAACGATATCGGCACTGAGCATGTACGCTTGCGGTGTGCTTTGAAAACCTTCGAAATGGATGCGCTCACGCCACTTCGACGCATTCGCCCGCTGCGTGAACAACTCACGCTCTGGCCCGTCACCCACCAGATAGAGATGCGCGTTTGAGAAATGCTCCCCCGTAATTTCAAAGGCTTCGATCAACTCTGCAATTCCTTTGCGATGATTCATTCCGCAAATGGTGACGATTGACGGTCGCGCCAGTTTTGCAGGTGTGATGCTTGTCAAAGATGGCTGACGTGGACTGCCGAGAGTTCGATTGAGGATTGCATGAATCTTCTTCTGCGCAATTCCTTGCTTTGCCATGGTTGCAGCCACCGAATTACTGACGGCAATCACGCGATCTGCGAGTCCCATCATGATCGATGAACGATCATGTACGTTATGAACCTGCGCCACCAATGCAAAGTGATAGAACCTCTTCCAAAACAAGGCGAGCAGCAAACCAGTACGCATATGCGCATGAATTACATCAGGACGAAACTCACGAATCTGACGTCTGAATGAACGCAACGCGCGCGCGATCTTAATCAGCCGCCGCGACTGATCAAGCGTAAAATGCTGGACGCCCA
>JAATGG010000216.1 GCA_015654835.1 Terriglobales bacterium | reverse complement strand
GCTAACTTCTTTAGTAGAATGACCGAATGGTTATTCGACGAAGGTCAGGTCTTGTAAGCCTGAAAACTCCGCTCCGAATTTGGCTGTTGGCAGGAGCTTCGTCCATTGCATTGATCGTGTTGGTGGTTATGTCAGCCACACGGCCAGTGCAGGCGAATGCATTACTACCCAGGGCTGCAGCCACTGCGCCACCCGCACCTCCGGCAGCGAATCCCACCCCTGGTTCGTTGCGGCCACATAAATCCCTTGCAGCACAACGGGCTGCTATGTTACGTGGCATTGCCTCATGGTATGGAACGGTATTTAACGGGCGTTTGACGGCGAGCGGCGAACGGTATGACATGCATGCGATGACAGCCTGCCATCCGACGCTGCCGTTTGGCTCATTGGTGCGTGTAGTGAACCTCAACAATAAACACTCGGTCGTGGTACGGATTACAGATCGTGGAGACCTTGCCGAGGGAAGAATCATTGACCTGTCGTATGGTGCCGCTCAGAAGCTGGCTATGACAGAGGTAGGGCTTGCTCCGGTTGTCTTGGAAGTTATCAGCAGGGGTAGGGCTCAAGCTCCACAATAGCAAGTGGCAAGAGCAAGTCAATGAGTAAGGCAAAACAGGAATGGCCAGTCTTCGCGCTGGCCATTCCTGTTTTGTGTATAAGTTGTCACTTAGTCGCGAGTAACTTGTCTGCGTTCGATTGGATGCGGCGCACTATTCGGTTTCGGGCCGTTTATAGGGCTTTTGAAGATAGAGGCGGGCCTCGTTGACCGCGCCCTGGGTATTGTCATTGGTCTGCACAGCCAGACGGTATTCGTTGACGGCACGGTCGCGCTGGCCGGTCAGGTCAAAGATCTTGCCGAGTTGGATGTGGCTCCAGACCTCGGTCCAGCGGGGCTCGCCGTCGCCGCGCAGAGCATCGCGATACGAGTTGACGCTGGCCTGGTAGTTGCGCTGCGAGAACAGCACCTCGCCGATGCGGTAGGCAGCCAGGGAGCTTTGTGAGTTGGCGTCCAGGGCCTTCTGATATTCCGCCAGTGCTCCGGTCAGGTCGCCCTGCGCCACAAGCTGCTGGCCCTTGAGGATGGCGATCCGCACCTGCAGGTCGGGAGTCGCCTTAAGCACCCAGTTCTGGGGGTCGATGCTGATGCGGCGGGGGCGGCCGAAGGTGTCGACTACATACTGCGAGTTGGTGCCCACGACGTCGATCTTCTGAGTTTCGGTCTTGCCGTCGGTATCCACACGCAATTCCACGGGCATACGGAAGAGGTCGAGGTCCTGGTCGATTTCGCCAATCGTGCGGAAGCCCTTGTTGTTGCCGAGCCGGTAGACGGCGTATTTATTGGTGAACTGCGGAGCGCCGGTGCCGTCGATCCACTGGGCAAAAAATGGGGTCAACTGCTGCTGGCTCTGCGCCTCAGCCACTTTTTCAAGGTCGCTGGAGCGGAGGGAACTGTCGGTATATTGGCTCAGCGCGCCTTTGAGGGTGGCCAAAAAGGGCTTGTCGCCGATCACGCCGCGCAGCATGTGGAAGATCATGGCGCCCTTTTCCAGGGTCATCGACTGGAACTCGGGAGAGAACGGATTCTGCCGCCCGATGCTCGACAGGGGAATGGTGTCGTAGGCCAGAGCGCCGGCGGCCACGTCCTGCAGGGCGGCGTACATCGCGTTTCGACCGCTCTCGTCTTCCAGGTACATCAGCTCGCTGTAGCGGGCCATGCCGTTGGTGATCCAGGCGTCGTTAAGGGTGCGCGGGCTCACCTCGGAACCCCACCACTGGTGGGCGATGGTGTTGGCCAGCAGGCGTACGCCGGACTTGTCGCCCACGCGGGAGCCGAGAATGGCGGCCAGCTCAGGCGCCCACACGGCGGGCAGCGTGTCGTCGGGGATCTCTACGACGTTGAGGCGGCTCGACTCCGGGGCGCCGAATTTGTCGGTAA
Organism: Terriglobales bacterium; assembly: GCA_015654835.1. GTDB lineage: Bacteria > Acidobacteriota > Terriglobia > Terriglobales > Acidobacteriaceae > Telmatobacter. Next base: position 10,176 of record JAATGG010000216.1, on the reverse strand, counting down.
AGAAATCGAACTGCTTGTTGGCCGTCTGGGCGAACTCGGTGGCCGATTTCTGGTGGCTGACGGTGAGATAGACCTTCACATTGCCGGGGCCCGCCGAGACGGGGTCCACATAGCGCCCGGCGATGACGGTGCCGGGGAATCCGGGCTTGGTCCACTTGAAGTCGTATTGGTCGCCCGCCGCGCCTGTGGCCAGCGCCGCCGGGCGAGGGGAGCCCAGGCTGCCGCTGGCGAAGACGCGCATCCCCTGGGGCACGCGAATGTGCATCTCGGCAGTGAAGCGGTTGGTCATGAAGCCGGTGGTGGGGAACCAGCGCGCCGCGTAGAGCAGATAGGTGATCGGTTCCTGGATGGCGGCCAGCTTCAGCCCTTCCACGGGGCCGTCGTCGTTGCCGGTGATGATGCCCTCGTATTCGAAGGTCCAATGGACGGCCTGGCCGCGGACAAACGGCGTTGCCGGGGCGACGCGGATGGTTCCGTCCGCCGAACGCTCGCCGGTGAGCACTTTGCCGGCATCGTCGGAGATTTTGGCCACCTTGAGGGCGGGATGAAAGCCGAAGCTTACCACTTCGGCATTTTCAGGCGCGGTAAAGGTGACCCCGACCTTGGCCGCCAGATGATGAGCCGCAGTGTCCAGCTCGGCGTCAATCGTGTATCCGGAGATGGTCAGCACGGGCCGCTCGGCCCGTTGTGCCGGCGCAGCCAGTGGCGCCGCCACAAACAGGGCGGCAACGAGAAAGCCAAGGCCGCAACGGAGCCGGCCCAATCCGAATTCATGTTTCATGGTTTGCCTTCGTGCACGCATCGCAGTCATCATGACGGTCATTTTTTCTCGATCAGGTTTCTCGATCAGAATTTCTTGTCAGGTTCGCAAGGGTTCTTCAGCCGAAGCCACAGGGGAAGCAAGGCCGAACGAGTCAATTTGGCTGGGACCGGTTGCCGGGGGAGCGAGGCCAACCAGTTCAAGGGTGATTTCGGCCACGCGGTCAATGGCGCCGCTCCCCTGACCGGTCTGCCCGGCGTTCTGCAAGAGCCCTCGAATGGCCGCCAGTTCCTGCATCATGGACTGGCGGGCCCGGCCGTCGGATAGCAACGGCTCCAATTGTTGGACGATGTTGGCCGCGGTGAAGTCGTCTTGAATCAGCTCTGGAACGGCCCGCTTGCCGGCGATCAGGTTAACCATGGCGACGTGCGGCACGGTCACCACCCGTTTGGCGATGGCGTAGGTGATGGGCGAAACCCGATAGACCACCACAAAGGGATTGCCGATGAGCGCCGCTTCGAGCGTGGCGGTGCCGCTGGCTACTACGGAGGCCCGGGCATGGAAGAGCGCGGCCCGCGCGTCTTCAACCAGGCGGACGGTCAGGCCCTGGCCGTGCTTCTCGACCAGCCCGCGGGCATATTCCCGCTGAACGGGGTTCAGGGTGTCGGCCAGGGGCAGAACGAATTCCAGCCCCAGCTCGGGGTGATTTGCCGCCAGTTGCCGCGCCGCGGTGAGGATTTCCGCCAGATTGTCGCGAATCTCTTTGGAGCGGCTGCCGGGCAGGAGGCCGATCCAGGTCTTCACCGGGTCGAGACGGTTTTCGAGGGCGAACTGGGCGCGGGAGATGGAGGGTTGCGGCAGCTCCGCCAGCGGATGGCCTACGAATTCCGCCTCCACATCGTGCTCGCGATAGAACGGCTCCTCGAAAGGGAAGATGACCAGCATCTTGCTCACATATCGCTGCACCAGCTTGATGCGGTGCTTCTTCCACGCCCAAAGCTGCGGGCTGACGAAGAAAATCACCGGTACGCCGAGGTAATGTAGCTCTTCGGCCAGGCGGAAATGGATGTCGGGAAAGTCGATCAGCACGGCCACGGTCGGGCGGCGGTCGCGGACAGCCTGCTTGAGCTTGCGGAATTCGCGATAGATGCGGGGCAGGTGGCGAATGACCTCGGTGATGCCCATAACCGCCATGTCTTCGGAACGCACTACACTTTCAAGCCCGGCGGCGATCATGCGTGGCCCGCCCATGCCGAAAAACTGTGCGCTCTGGCCGGCCTCGGCGAGGCGTTGGCGAAGCCTGTCGACCAGCAGGGCTCCGTAGTGCTCACCGCTGGCCTCGCCAGCCGAGATGAAGATGGTGGGGGGCATGGGCATAAACGCTCGCACTGCCTTTCGTTCGCTCGCAACCATCATAGCCGTTCGGGCATTTTGGTTCAGGGGATGGGGAAACCAGTTGGAAGTCTGGGAAGATCCGCTGCACGGGCCAGAGAAAGATGGCCGGAAGCGCCCGACAAGCAGCCCTGCCTTTCACTCCTCAGGAAGAGGGGCCAGAGAGGCAGGGCTGTGCCGAAATACCAGGAACCAGGCTAAGTCTTGGACGGTGCGGCGGCGCGGCGGGTGCGGACCGATGCCGCCAGTTCGCTGAGCAGTGTATGGGTTTCGGGCCAGTCAATGCAGCCATCGGTGATGCTTTGCCCGTAGACCAGGGACTGGCCGGGCACAAGCTTTTGCGCTCCACAGACCAGGTTGCTCTCGATCATGACGCCGATGATGTTGCGGTTGCCACCGGCGACCTGCCCGGCGACATCGCGGCACACGATCGATTGGCGGGTGTAGTCCTTGCTGCTGTTGGCGTGGCTGCAGTCGATCATGATGCGCGGCTCGATGCCGGCCTTTTTCATCTGCTCCGTGGTTTGCGCGACGCTCTCGGCGTTGTAGTTGGTCATCTTGCGACCGCCGCGCAGAATGATGTGGCAGTCGGGATTGCCGGTGGTGACAAAGATGGCCGACTGGCCGTGCTTGGTGTGGCCGAGGAAGGTGTGCGAGTGCGCGGCGGACAAAATCGCATCGATGGCGACCTGAATGTCGCCGGAGGTCGCGTTTTTGAAGCCCACCGGGCAGGAAATGCCGGAAACAAGCTGGCGGTGGACCTGGCTCTCCGTCGTGCGCGCACCAATGGCTCCCCAGCTTGCCAGTCCGGCAATGTATTGGGGAGAGATCATGTCGAGAAACTCCGTGCCTGCGGGAACGCCCATCTCGGCCAGATCGAGCAGCAGACGCCGCGCGATGCGCAGGCCGTCGTTGATCTTGAACGACTCATCGAGATAGGGATCGTTGATCAGGCCCTTCCATCCCAGGGTGGTGCGGGGCTTCTCAAAATAGAGGCGCATGACGATGCGCAGGTCGTTTGAAAACTCCCCAATGGCCGTTTTGAGCAGGGCGGCGTATTCCCGGGCGGCCTTGGTGTCGTGAATGGAGCAGGGGCCGACCAGCACCAGCAGCCGCGAATCCCGCTTGGCCAGAATGTCGGTAATCTCTTTACGCGCGTTGAAGATGGTGGCCGAGGCGGCTTCGGTGATCGGCAGTTCTTCCTCAAGGAATACGGGAGGGAGAACAACTTTGGTCCACTTGATACGGAGATCGTCTGTTGGTTGGAACATGGCTCTTTCCTGGCGCGGAAAATCCCTGGGCCGAGAAAGAACGACGGCAGAGGAGATGGGTGCACCTGATTAAAATCTAACAGCCTCGGGGCGGGATTGGAGCGGATGGAGATGCAAGGAAGGAGCAGAGCGAGGCGGGAAGAGCGGCGAGCTAGTGGACGAGGACTTCGATTCCGGCCGTGTGGTGGATGACACAGGAGCCGAAGCTCCGATTGTGGCTGTCGGGCTGCACGCGGCCTGTGGCATCGCGTACCCGGAGGGTATAACTGCCTGTCGTTTGCGGCACTTGCCAATCGAGATCCCAGTGGCGCCAGCCGTTATCGGTCGAAAGCTCGATTTGCTCCAGCGGGGCGTCGCCATCCCAGGCGGCTCCAAACACCGGATGAGGGTGCCCGGCGGGAACGAATTCCCGCACCCGCGGGCGGGCAATCGAAGACTTCAGCGCCATCAGATCGAGCGGGCGGCGGACAGGATTGTTATCGGCATCGTCCCACCAGGCGTAATCGGAGGTCTGCCAATAGCCCGAAAAGGGCGCACGCACCACCCGGATGTGGGTGAGCCACTTGATCGACGCCATACCATAATGGCCCGGCACAATAGCCCGCAACGGAAAACCCTGGTCGGCAGGAATCGGCTCGCCGTTCATGCTATAGGCGATGAGCACGTCTTTCGCCTTTTCGATGGGAATGCTGCGGGCATAGCTGATTTCGCCGGGCGGGAGCGGCTTTTCTTTCGCCATTCCTTTGTCGGCGGCCTGAAAGACGATTTCGCAGGCGTCTTTGGCCAGCCCGGCACGGTCGAGCAACTCCGACAGCGGAACACCGGCCCACTCCGCTGTGCCGACAGCGCCACGCTGCCACTGCGCGCCTTCCACCTGCGGCAGCGTCACGGACGGCATGGTCAGCAGGTCTTCATAACGGATGGAGATCGGCTGGCGCACTGCGCCTTCGATCCGCAGCACGTAGCCGGAGGAGTCAACTTCCGGCGCCTTAAAGTGCCTGCGCACAGAGAAAAGGTCGTTGGGCGTCAAAAAGTCGCCAAGCTGGTCGAAGGGATATTCAAGATTGACCGGCTGGCGCTCGCGGACGATCAAGCCTGCTTGTGGTTCGTTGATTACGTGGGCTGCGTGCATACGGGACCTCCCTGCAGTTGGATTTGCCGGGTCAACGGGCAGACCGCAACCTCTGCTTGGATGCGACGGCCCAAAAGGTATTTGCTCGCCGGGAAGAGAGACTTGCGGGGGATGCAATTGGTTTGAAGCAGGGCGCAAAGCGCTATACTGGGCGCGTTTGCGCCAGGAGAATGCCTTCGCATGAAAACGATGGAACTGAGTCCGTCCGCCGCCTCGTTTTGTGAGTTTTCCCGCCGAAAATTATTGGGCCAGACCTGGCCCCGTCTGCGGCTCTGTGTTGCCTCGCTCACCGATGAGCAGATCTGGTGGCGCCCCAACCCCGCCAGCAACAGCGTGGGGAACCTGGTGCTGCATCTCGACGGCAACCTGCGGCAGTGGCTTGTGAGTTCATTTGGCGGAGGGGAGACTCATCGCGACCGCCCCGCTGAGTTCAACGAGCGAAGACTGATCCCTGGGTCTGCGTTGCTGGAGCAACTGGGCGCCACCATGGAAGAGGTCTCGAAGGCCCTCGCGCGCCTTACGGAGGCGGACTTGCAGAGAGGCTTTGCCATCCAGGGGGAGAAAATCAACGGCTTGACCGTCGTGTATACGGCCGTGGAGCATTTCGGTATGCACTACGGGCAGATCCTCTACATCACCAAGATGTTACGCGGCGAAGATCTCGGGTTTTATAGCGAACTCAACGCCCCGGCCTAGCCCTTGAGCACGCCGCTCTTGGGTGCGCGCCAGGCAGGTGAGTAAATGCCCGCGGTTAATGCGCGTAACGTTGTTCGCCGGCTTCAATCGGGAGGGTCAGGCGATTTTGGTCGGGCGGCAGCGGGCAGGTGGCATAGGGCGTGTAGGCGCACGGCGGGTTATAGAGAAGGTTGAAGTCGATGGTCAGCAGTCCGGGCTGGGCGAGACCGTGGCTGGGCAGGCCGGTGTGGAGATAGCGTCCCGGCTGATAGGTCGTGGTCTGGCTGGTCGTGTCGCGCAGGATAAAGAAAAGCGTGCCCGGCTGGCCTTGTTCGAGAACCGGCTCAAGGCGCACGGTTTTGCCGTCCAGCGTGAATTCGGCAATGCCCGGTGCCGGCAGGTCGAGCGTGGTGCCGAGAACCGTGGGGATCTTTTCGATCTGCGGCGGTGTGTAAGGAATCCATTTGGCCGTCACGCGATATTGCAGGTCGGGCGCGTACCAATGGAGCCCGTGGAAGCTCGTGAACGTGGCGGAATTCGCATCCTTGATGCGCAGGGCATAGCGGCCGCCGCGAGGCAGAATCGTCATGGCGAGTCCGTGCCAGGTGAGCGTCGAAGGCTTGTCTTCATCGGCGCTGAGTGGACCCTCGCGGGCCGGGTCGCCGTCCAGCTTCAGGTCCGTCGGAAAGCCACCCTGCGGAGAAAGTAGCTGCACGACTTTGCCGCTCACCGTGAGCAGGCCAATGTGCTCGGGAGCCTGGGCATGCACCTGGATGCGATTGTCGGCAGCGGCGCCAAAGGAGTTTACGCCGGGCTTGAGCCATTCCATGCCGGCCAGGGTAAGCCAGCCATCGGGCGCGGCAATCTCATGTTCGCGCTGGACGCGCCAGACCGCCACGTCCTGTTCCCAGTGGGCCGCGGCATCGTCTGCGGAGGCGGCAGACGCATTTTGCGCCTTCGCGGGCTGGGGGCAGCAGGCGGGCAACAATGAAAGAACCAATACGAACAGACCTGCAAAGCGCCTCATCCTCAATGCCAAACTCCTTGATTGCGATTCTGATCGCGATTCTGATCGCGATTCGGACTGCGATACTCGTTGTCGGTAGTGACCGCCGGCACTCCCTATTATGACGCCGGTTACTCCGGGACCCCGTCCGACTTGGCCTTCGCGCCCAACTTGCAGGATGGAAGGATTGACGCCAACCGTGGGTTCGGGTGGAGAATGGGACAACGCTGGGGGCGAGACGGCCATTGAATGTACTGCAAAATGGAGATCGTCCAGGCAGCCTCGGCGGCTGTCCTTGACAGTGCGGATCGCTGATCCCTACAATTAAATAGGAGAATTCTACCTATTTTTTGCTGCAAGCACACGCAGAGTAAGAACTTAGCGAGTCTCCAACAGGTCGGGCAGCGCACAAGCGGCAGCCCGGACAGCCCGAGAGGGAGAGCAGGCCAGATGCCAGAAGGGCGCATCGCTCCGCGCGAGCGGATGGTGCTTACGGCCATCATCGAGTTGTACATCGCTACCGGCGAGCCCGTGGCCTCGCAGGCGGTTGCGCGCTCGTTCGCGCACAAAGAAGGGTTGAGTTCGGCCACCATCCGCAACGTGATGGCGTCTCTGGGCGATGCGGGTCTGCTGGAGCAGCCGCACACCTCGGCGGGCCGGGTGCCCACAGCGGCGGCTTTCCGCTATTACGTTGAGCAGATTACGGGCCGTATCGGCGCAGCTTCGCAGACCGCAGGTTCGCTGCACCAGGGCGCGCCTCAGGGCGGCGCTTCTCCCCTGAGCGCGGAGCGGCGCGGGCAGATCGAAGACAGTTTTTCGGGCGTGGCGAGCACCAACGAATATCTTGAGCGCACGTCGCATGTGCTGGCGCTGATTTCGAGCGGCCTGGGCGTTGCGCTGGCCAGTTCCCCGGCGACTCAGGTGCTGGAACACATTCATTTTTCGCGGCTTGCTGCCGGGCGGGTGCTGGCGGTGCTGGTGACCCAGGCAGGCGCCGTCTTGGACCGCGTGCTGGCTCTGGACCGCGAACTGAGCCATGTGGAACTGGAAACGGCCGCACGCTATTTGAACGAGAATTTTCGCGGCTGGCCGGTCGAGCGTATTCGTGCCGAGGTGGAGCGCCGTGTGGAACTGGAGCGCGCCGCCTATCGCGAAATGCTGGGCTCAATCGAAGAGCTTTGCCGCAAGGGTGCGCTGGCCGGCGGCGAAGCCGGGCCGGCTATTTTTGTAGATGGCATGGCCAATCTGATTGCCGCCGAGGTGGATCGCGAGCAGTTGCGCCAGATGCTGCTGGCTTTGGAGGCCAAGCAGCGGCTGGTGGAGCTGTTGACCGCTTATGTGGACGGACGGCAGCAGGAGGTGCGTGTCGTGGTAGGGCTCGATGAAACCTCGCCGGCCATGCAAGACCTGGTGCTGATTGGTGCGCCGGCACGGTTGGGCGGGGCCAATTTGGGCACTGTAGCGGTGATTGCTCCCACCCGCATCCAATATCAGGAGATGATTCAGGCCGTGCGCTATATTGCGCGGCTCTCGGAACGTATTCTCGAAATTCCAGCCGATTAGCGGCCCCCTCAACCAAGTCTGCCTAGAGCAGGGAGACCGGCGCCCGCCGTGGAAATTATCATTGAGACAAACACGAAGACCTTTTTGGAGATCACGTAGCGTTATGCCAGAGCAAGAAACGGATTTGAACGAGTTGGATACAGCCGAAACCGCGCCGCAGGGGAATGCGGAAGAGACCGATTCCGCGGCCCCGGAAGCAGTGACTGTCCCGGGAGAGCCGTTTGCTGTGAACGAAGAGATGGTGAGCCGCGCCGGATATGACCAGCTCAAGTCTGAGCTCGATCAGGTGAAGGCAGAGCGGGATCAACTGCTGGATCGGGTAGCCCGGCTGCAGGCTGAATTTGAGAACGCCCGCAAACGGGCGGAGCGCGAACGCGTCGAGTTCCGCGACTATGCCACCGGCAACGTGGTGGAGCAGTTTTTGCCCGTCGTGGATAATTTCGAGTTGGCGCTGAAGGCAACCGGTTCCGCAGAGCAGTTGCGCTCGGGTGTGGAGCTGATCGTCAAGCAGATGGAAGAGGTTTTGCGCCAGATGCAGGTGACGCCGGTTCCCGCAGTGGGCGAGGAGTTCGATCCCCGCTGGCATGAGGCTTTGGGCTCGGTAGAGCGCGACGACCTGCCCGACCATCATGTGGCCGAGGAGATTCGCCGCGGCTATCGGCTGCGCGACAAGCTTTTGCGTCCGGCAATGGTCCGGGTGGTTTCCAATCCAAAACAGACAAATGAGTGAGTTTTAGCCGAAGTGAGTTCTAATACAAGAGTGAGCAAACCAGACTACTACGAGGTTCTAGGCGTATCTCGCGACGCCAGCGACCAGGAGTTGAAGAGTGCCTATCGCAAGCTGGCGCTGAAGTTCCACCCTGACCGGAATCCGGGCGACCATGCCGCGGAAGAAAAATTCAAAGAGGCGAGCGAAGCCTACCAGGTGCTTTGCGACGGTGACAAGCGCGCTGCCTACGACCGTTATGGGCACGCAGGCGTGGGTGCGGCCAGCCAGGGCTTTAACGGCGGACCTTTCACGGCTAACGTGGACATTGGCGACATCTTCGGCGACCTGTTCGGCGAGATGTTCAATATGGGCGGCGGAGGCGGCCAGCAGCGCGCCTCGCGGCAGCAGCGCGGCGACGACCTGCGCTTCGACCTGAGCATCGATTTTGAAGACGCCTTCTTCGGCACTGAAACCGAAGTGAAGATTCGCCGGCTCGAAACCTGCGAGACCTGCCACGGACGCGGCAGCGCTTCGGGCCGCGGTCCAAGTGTATGCCCGCAATGCCAGGGGCGGGGGCAGCTTCGTTATCAGCAGGGATTCTTTTCGGTTGCGCGTACCTGCGGGGCCTGCGGCGGCACCGGCTCCATCATCAGCGATCCCTGCCAGACCTGCCGCGGCGAGACACGGGTTTCAAAGGAACTCAAGCTCACCGTCAAGGTGCCGCCGGGGGTTGAAGAGGGTACCCGCATTCGCTATGGCGGCGAGGGCGACGCGGGCCGTTCGGGCGGGCCACGCGGCGATCTTTACGTGGTGCTCTCGGTCGAGCCGCACGACTTTTTCGAGCGCGAAGGCTACAACCTGCATTGCGTCGTTCCGATCAGCTTTCCGCAGGCGGCTTTGGGTGCCGAGATCGAGATTCCAGGCATCGACGGACCGGTCAATCTGAAGGTTCCCGAAGGCACGCAGAGCGGCAAGGAATTGCGCATTCGCGGCCGCGGCATTCCCTTTCTGAACGAAAAGGGGCATGGCGATCTGGTGGTCAAGGTACTGGTGCAGGTGCCCAAGAAATTAACGCGGCCTCAGCGGGAGCTGGTAGCCAAGCTGGCGGAGTCAATGGATGTGGACAACAAGCCCACGTCGCCTAGCTTGATCGAGAAGATGAAGGACCTGTTCAACTAAGCAGGCATCCTGCAATAAATCGCCCGGCGAGCAAGGATCTCTTGCCGGGCGATTTTTGTGCGCAATTTTGATCGCAAGTCGCGTTCGAGGGCAAAAGCGATACAGGTCAGAGGCAGCAGGGCACGCCTTGGCAAGGGCCTGCGCATCGAAAGCCAAGAAATATTTGATATTTGGGGAGAATTTTGGTGGAGCTGAGCGGGATCGAACCGCTGGCCTCCTCGTTGCGAACGAGGCGCTCTCCCAGCTGAGCTACAGCCCCACGAGACTTTCCTGATTTTAACAGCGATGGTGCATGAAGGCAAAGACGCCGGGCTAATAATAGACCGGCGTTTTTGCTGTCCAGGGTGAATTTGGGAAGTTCTTGTGCAGAAGCTGGAAGGCGGCTTTGCTGGTGGGGTTGTAGGTGAGGCGCTTGTCATTGGGAATGTTGGGGTCGTAGGGCTGGCAGCCGTAATGGGTGGCGCGGACGGTGAGGTGCAGTGCTTCAGG
>JAATGG010000105.1 GCA_015654835.1 Terriglobales bacterium | reverse complement strand
GTCGGGATTGACTCCATCTCCGCCGCCGAAACATTGGCCGGGCAGGTGGTGGCGATTCCGCGCGCGGAACGGGTCGCGCTCGACGAAGACGAGGTCTACATCGGAGACCTGATTGGCTGCGCGCTGTTGGACCTGGGCGCGGACGGCACATCGGAGCCTGCGCTCGTAGGCCAGATCGAAGATGTCGACCGGACCGCCGGACCTGTGCCTCTACTGGTGGTCCAGGGGCAAGCTGGCGAGGTTCTGGTCCCCTTCGCGAAGAGCTATTTGCGCAAGCTCGATCTGGAAGGCAAGCGCGTCGAAATGGCCCTGCCCGAAGGCTTGGCGGAGTTGAACGCGCCCGAAAAAAGCTAGATATTCTTCAGCTTCCCGGGAAAGGCTCTTTGTCTTGGCCGTTGCTTTCGTCTTTGCTGGAAAGCCGCGGCCTATAAAAGCAAAAACTATAAATATCGATCCCACCTTGACCGCGATAAAGCCGCGGTGAAGATGGAGCGCCCTCTCGCTTGAGTCTTTCGATCCCGAATGCTTATATGATCGAACCTGTATGCAGTTCGAGATCGTCACTATTTTTCCAGGGTTTTTCGCAGGTTTTTTCGAGCACGGCATTGTCCGGCGGGCGCAGACCGAGAGCTTGGTGACGGTGAACGTGCACGATTTGCGCACCTTTACCCACGACCGCCATCGCACCGTGGACGACCGTCCTTTTGGCGGCGGCGAAGGCATGGTGCTGAAGCCCGAGCCCCTGGCCGAGGCGCTCGGTTCGATGGGGATCGCTGCGAAGGCTGCCCGTGCGAACGAAGAAAATTCCGCCGCGACCCGGGCTGCAACCCGGGTGATTCTCATGTCGGCGCAGGGACGCCCGTTTACGCAGGCGGTGGCGCGCGAACTGGCCGGGGTAGAGCGCGTGGTGATGATCTGTGGCCGCTATGAGGGCGTGGACGAGCGCATCAACCAGCTTTATTGCGATATGGAATTGTCGATTGGCGACTATGTGCTGAGCGGAGGCGAGTTGGCCGCCGCCGTGGTGCTCGATGCCACCATGCGGCTGATTCCCGGCGTGCTGGGCAACGAGGCTTCGGGCGAGTTCGAGAGCTTTGGCGTCGCCGACGCCGACATTGCCACCGATGAGAGTGGAGTGCCAAGGTCGCAGTATGGCGCTGGCGGCCTCCTGGACTACCCGCACTACACGCGGCCCGCGGAGTTCGACGGCATGCGCGCTCCCGAAGTGCTGATGAACGGCGACCATCTGCAGATCCGGCGTTGGCGGCGCGAGCAGCAGTTGCGCAAAACGCTGGCCAACCGTCCCGACCTGCTTGAGCGGGCAGCACTGAATGAAGAAGACCGGCGGCTGATTCAGGCGATCCGGAAAGAAGCCGGCACAGCGATCCCGTAGCCGTGCGCGGCCCCTCGCAGCAGACCCGCGCACGGCAATTAGGCGGGGAAACCAATTCTCTGTTAAACTGGAAATTCTGAGTTCAAACGCAGGAAGCCACTATGTCCATTCATCCCGTAATGCAGCGCTTGGCCGATAAGCTCAAGCGTACCGATCTCCCCGAGTTTGTGCCGGGCGACCAGATTCGCGTCCAAGTCAAGATCAAGGAAGGCGATAAGGAACGCTTACAGGCGTTCGAAGGTCTGGTTATCGCCATCAACCGCGGGCCCCAGGGCACGTTTACTGTCCGCAAGATGAGCTTTGGCCAAGGTGTAGAGCGCATCTTCCCTTTCAATTCGAAGGTTGTCGATAAGATTGAGAAGATTCGCAGCTACAAGGTGCGCCGCGCCAAGCTGTTCTACATTCGCGGACTGCGCGGCAAAGCCGCCCGCCTGAAGGAAGTGGATCGCGTCGTAGCTAAGGCGTAAGCCGCTCGAATTTTTCATTACCAGACAACCCCGGCCTCGTGCCGGGGTTGTTTTTTCGGGGCGGACCGCCTCGGCTGCTGACCGAAGCCAGGAACATCCGGCTCCTGTGGAATTCAAAACTTTCCTCCGGTTTGGCCGATTTTCTTATACTAGGAGCTATGGCAAAGAGACCTGTATGCGGATGGAGGCTGGAGAAAGCTGCGCGCAAGCTCGGCGCTCTTCGCATTGCCGGGCTCGACGAGGTCGGCCGCGGACCGATGTTCGGGCCGGTCGTGGCCGCAGCGGTGATCCTGGCTCCGGGAGCGCGGCTGGATGGGCTGAACGACTCGAAAAAGCTCTCCGAGAAAAAGCGCAACGAGTTGGATGTCGTGATTCGTGCCAATGCCATTGCCTGGGCCATCGCTGCGGTGGATGCCGAAACCATCGACCGCATCAACATTCGCCAGGCCTCGCTGCTGGCCATGCGCATGGCCGTGCAGCAACTGGCGCTGAGCCCGGACTATCTGCTGATCGACGGCGTGGACACGATTGATTGGGATTGCCCGCAGCAGGCGGTGATTCAGGGCGACGGCACCAGCTTCTCGATTGCCGCGGCGAGCGTGCTGGCCAAGGTTCATAGGGACAAGCTGCTGGTAGAGCTGGATCGCGAGTTTCCCGGCTACGGGCTGGCCAGCCACAAGGGCTACTGCTCTGCCGAGCACCTGGCGGCACTGGCGCGGCTGGGCCCCACCCCCCTGCACCGCAAGAGCTATAGCCCGGTGGCCCAGGCGCTGCTGCCCTTCGGGACTCCGGACGACCATATCCTCGGATAAGGACAGAGTCGGGTAATCCAGCGGGGGTACGGCCGGACTCAGGCCGTTACGGCACGCGCTTTGCGCCCCTGCATCCAGCTCTGTACCGGGCGAGCCAGCAACAAAACAGCCAGCACAAGCGTAATGCCCAGCGGAGCCAATACGCCGGTCTTCACCTGCCACCAGTAGTGAACCACTCCACAGACAGCGGCCAGATAGACCAGCTTATGCAGGCGGTTCCAACGCTTGCCCCCCAGCTTGCGGATGGCCCAATTGGTCGAAGTCGCCGCAAGCGGCAGCAACAGCAGCCATGCCGCAAGGCCCACGGTGATGTAGCGGCGCTTGGCGACATCCGCGGCCATGGTGTTGATGTCGAATCCCGCGTAAAGGGCGACATAGGTCAACAGGTGCAGGGACGCATAGAAAAAAGCGAACAGGCCGAGCAGTCGCCGAAAGCGGATGAGCCAATTCAAGCGGGGCGAGAGCCGGCGCACCGGCGTAACAGCCAGCGAAATAGTCAGCAGGCGCAGCGCGGCCAGCCCAGTGGCAAAGGTAATGGTGGCCGTGGGGTCCGCACCGAGAGTATTGGTGACCGCACGCCAGATGAGCTGACCGAGAGGCAAGAGGCAGGCCAGCCAAACAAGAATCTTGAGCGAGATTTGTGTCTTGCGATTCATAGGGAAAAGCGGCGTCAGCCGCGCTACGCGCGTGTTCGCGGAGCTAGCGGAGTTAGCGAGGCAAACGAGTCAGGAGGAACCAGCACCGCTAACGACGCTAGCACCGCGAACTCCGCTCCATCAGTAGTACTTCCTTAGGTCCATGCCGTTGTAGAGAGAAGCTACCTGGTTGCCGTAGCCGTTGAACATCAGTGTAGTGTGGCGTTGCGCATAGAAGGGTTGGCCAATGCGGCGCTCGCTCTTCTGGCTCCAGCGGGGATGATCGACGTTGGGGTTGACGTTGGAGTAGAAACCGTACTCCTGGCTGTTCTGCTCATTCCACGTCGTGGGCGGCATCTTATCCACAAAGCGCACGGCCACAATCGATTTGGCGGATTTGAAGCCGTACTTCCACGGCACCACAAGGCGCACAGGCGCACCGTTCTGGTTCGGCAGCACCTGGCCGTAGAGGCCAAAAGTCAGCAGCGTCAGCGGGTTCATGGCCTCATCCATGCGCAGCCCCTCGGAATAGGGCCAGTTGATCGTCGTCCCCGAAGCCCACTTTTCGATTTTGGAGTTGTAGTAGGACAGGAACTGAACATATTTGGCGCTGGGCAGCGGATCGCACTGGTTGATGAACTCCGAGAGCGAGTAGCCGACCCAGGGAATGACCATGCCCCAGGCCTCGACGCAGCGATGGCGATAGACGCGGTCTTCCAGCGGACGCAGCTTGAGCAGGGCGTCGATGTCGAAGGTCTTGGGGGTCTTGACCTTTCCCTCGATGCGCACCGTCCATGGCCGGGTAGGCAGAGCGCCGGCATTCTGGGCAGGCTGGTCCTTGTCCACGCCAAACTCATAAAAGTTGTTGTAGTGAGTTAGGTCCTGAAGACTGGTGAGCTGTTCGCCGGTGGTGCTGAGCGGGCTCTTCACGGTCTGCAGGCTGGTTGCGGCGCGCACGCCGGTGCCGGGAGAGACGATCTCAGCCAGCCGTTCGGCTCCCACTGCTGCGGCAGCAGCCGTAACGACGCTGGAAGCAGCTCCGCGCAAAAAACGGCGGCGGTTCATGTACCGGTCGTATTGATCTTGGGACGTGATTTCAGAAGAGGGAATGTCGGACGGCTTACCGATGAGCATACGTGACCTCGTGCGGGGAAAACCTTGAGTCGCATTCATTAGACACACACAAGGGGCATTGCGTTACAAGATACGTTTCAATCCGCTGCGCAAAAGAGTGCTTCTCATAAGGTGGGCAAAAAAGGCCATTGCCGAAGACGTCGGGCCCGGACCATGTAGATGACCGTGCCGGAGACGCCAATGCCCGCCGCAACGGCCAAACCGCTCAAAGCATGGGTGCGGTTGACGAGGATAAAGATAAACCCGGCAATGGCGAGGAGCGGCGGCAGCGGGTAAAGCGGAATGCGGAAAGGCCGTTCCAGATTGGGACGTTGCATGCGCAGCAGCATCACGCCAACCTGCTGCAGAAAGAACTGCAGCAAAATGCGGGTAATGACCAGCATGGTAATGACCTGGGCCAGTGAAAAGAAGCAGAAGCAGGCGGCCACCACGCCGAGCGCCACCAGCGAGCGATGCGGAATGCCGTGCTTGGGGTGAATGGCATCCAGAACGCGAAAGTAGTTGCCATCGCGCGCGGCAGCATAGGGCACCCGCGAGTAGCCCAGCAGCAACGAAAACACCGAGGCAAAGGCGGTCCAGACAACCAGCGCGGCCAGCAGCCGCCCGGCAGTGCGGCCAAAGGCGGATTGGGCGATTTCCGCCACCAGTTGCAGATGGGGCGCTACGCCCGAGGCCGCCTGGGCGGCATGACCGGCAGCATCGTGCACAGCGGGCAGCGCAGCCAGATTCATGGCCACATAAAAGGCCGCCACAAACAAGACCGAAAGCAGAATGGCGCGGGGAATCGTCTTCTCGGGCCGCCGCACTTCGCTGCCCAAAAAACAGATGTTGTAGTAACCCCAGTAGTCATAGGTCGAGATGAGCGTGGCCTGGGCAAGCCCGCCGATGGCAAGCGCCATGGACTGCGACGGAGACGCCGGCATGTGCCATCCGCCGGTAGACGCGGAGTGGGCGAACCCGGAAATAATCACTCCCGCGATAGCCGCCATGACCCCGGCAAACAGCACCCAGGCAAGCCGGGTCACGGAGCTCAGGTTGCGATAGAGCAGCGCGGTCACCAGCAGGCAGGCGCCGGCGGCGGCAAAGTTTGCGTAGTGCAGAGCCGGCAGCGCGGCAATCGGCGCCGCCTCAAGCCCCGGCCAGAACCAGGCCAGAAAGCTCGACAGGCCGATGCAGCCGGAAGCAATGGAGAGCGGCGCGGAAAAGCTGAGTTGCCAGACGTAGAGAAAGCTCAGCCAGTTGCCGGCTCGATTCGGGCCATAAATCTCCCGAAGAAACGCATACGATCCTCCCGCGCGAGGAAACGCAGCGCCCAATTCGGCCCATACGAGACCATCGGCCACGGCGATCAATGCACCCAGCCCCCAGGCCCATACGGAGAGATGGAAGCCGGCCGCCGCGATCACCAGCGGCAGGGTCATGAAAGGCCCGACGCCGATCATCTCCAGCATGTTGAACAGGACTGCCGAGCGCAGGCCAATACGCCGTTCAAGGTGTTCGGTGCTGTGAGGGGCAGGGCTGTCGGAGATGGAAGAGGGCAGGGACATTCAGCTTAATCGCTTCCCGGATTGTACACTGACGGAAAGTATGTTCCTTGCCAAGAGAGTTCATTGCGCAGCGGTGTCGGCGGCCCTGACGGGCCTGATTCTTGTGGGCGTCAGCCCCTTGCAGATCAACGGACAACAGGCTTCCGCCAGCGTTTCGCTTCCCGCCAGGGAGGCTGGCGCCATCGCGCTTCCGCTGCCCGAGGATCGCGGCCAGGCGGCGCTGGAGCAGGCGTTGCGCCGGCTGCGAACCACGGCCAGCGTGATGATGATCGTGGCCCATCCCGACGATGAGGACGGGGCCCTGCTGACCTATTTGAGCCGGGGCCGGGGCGTACGGGCCACGCTGCTGACGCTGACGCGCGGCGAAGGCGGGCAGAACGCGATGTCTGCCGAGAGCTACGATGCGCTCGGTCTGATCCGCACCAACGAGTTGCTCAAGGCTGGGGAATATTACGGAGCGAAGCAGCTTTGGGGCACCGAGGCGGACTTCGGCTTCTCCAAAACGCAGGAAGAGGCCTTTGCGCGCTGGGGACATGAGCGCGTGCTCTACGACGCGGTGCTGGCAGTGCGGCGCGAGCGGCCCCAGGTCATCGTGTCCACCTTCGTGGGCGGCATTACCGACGGCCACGGGCATCACCAGGTTTCAGGCGAAATCGCGCAGGAGGTCTTCAAGGTTGCCGGCGATCCGAAGGTGTTTCCCGAGCAGTTGAAGGCCGGGTTGCAGCCCTGGCAGCCCCTCGCCGTCTATTCGATGGTGCCCTTTGCGCCGGTCACGGATAAGGGCATGTTCGACTACGCGACAGGCAAATGGGCCCCCGCGAAGTTTCAGAACCATGTCACAGGGGAGTGGACTACGGGCCTGCTCTCGACCGATGTGACGATACCGGTAGGGACGTTCGACCCCGTGCTGGGCCGCAGTTATGTGCAGATTGCCCGCGAAGGCTGGGGCGAGCAGAAGTCGCAATATGGCGGAGCCATTCCGGCGCTGAGCGGGCCCGCTACATCGAGCTACCACCTGTGGGCGGTGGCACAAAGCGCCCGGACCGCGGCGGAAACCAAGGCCGACGACCTGTTTCATAATCGGCGAGTCAACATCGACACGAGTTTGGCGGGACTTGCGCGGCTGGCCGCCGGATCGGCTCCGGCATGGCTCGGGGAAAACTTGCAGCAGATCGATGCCGGGCTGAAGCAGTTTGAGACGGAACGCCAGGGCAGGATAGGCGTACCTGCCGCCCACCAGCTTGTGCCGGTTTATCGGCAGACGCTGGCACTGCGGGCACAGGTGGACAACGCCCCCGCCAGCGAGCTGAATGCCGAAGCCAAGGCGAATTTGTTGTTGGAACTGGACGCCAAGATCGCCGAGTTTCAGTCTGCGCTGCGAGGGCTGCTCGGGCTGGACGTAACAGCCTTCACGACCAGGGCCACCGGGACACAGGGCGGCGGGCTCACCCGCGGAGGCTCGGCGGACGAGACTCCCGGCAGCGTATCGCCCGGCGAGAAGTTCCAGGTGCGAGTGCACGCGACACAGGCCACGCCGGCGACCCGGATTGGCCGGGTCTGGCTGGAAAGCCACAGCGGTGCGCCTTGGCAGAACGCTCTCTCCGACAACGCTATCGATGCCACTGCAGCGGCGGCAGACCCGATCTTCCACGTACAGGCGGCTGAGAATGCCGAGCCGACACAGCCGTATTTCACGCGGCCCTCGATTGAGCAGCCTTATTACGACGTTGCACGGGAGGAGTGGCGAGAGCGCTCTTTCGCTCCCTATCCATTGGACGCATGGGTGGAGTTCAGCTTCGAAGGCGTGCCGATCCGCATAGGAGAAGTGGTGCAGACGCTGCGGCGGCTGACCGGCCCGGGCGGCATCTACGAGCCGCTGGTGGTGACTCCGGCTATCGGCCTGCGCATCGAGCCCGAGGCGCGCATTCTGCCTATCGACGGCAGCGGATTGCCGGTACAGGTTACGATCCACACGCAGGGCGCGGCTGACGGCGCCGTCGAATTGAAGCTCCCTGCGGGCTGGCATGCGGAGCCGGCTCAGGCGCACTTCCATCGCACAACAGCCGGGGACACGGAGCCGATTCTCTTCTCCGTAACGCCGGCGGCCACCCCGGCTGGCTCGTATACCTTGCAGGCAATCGCAACCTCGGGCGGGCGCAGCTATCAAAGCGGCTGGCAGAGTGTCGGCTACCCCGGTCTGCGGCCCTACAACCAGTACAAAGCGGCCCGGTTACGTACCCGCAAAGTGGACGTAAAGCTGGCGCCGGGACTGCGCGTCGGCTACGTGATGGGCACGGGCGATCTGGTTCCGGAAGCGATTGAAGGGATGGGCATAACGCCGCACCTGCTCTCGGCCAGAGACATCGCGTCAGCCGATCTGTCCGCGTGGAATGTAATCGTGGTGGGAATTCGCGCCTACTCCACCCGGCCCGAGTTGGCGGCGGCGCAGACCCGGCTCGACGAGTTTGTACGCCGCGGGGGAACGCTGATAGTGCAATACCAGAGCGCCAACTTCCCCGCCCCCCTGCCGCTGAACATGGGGTACTCGCCGGAACGGGTTGTCGACGAGCAGACGCCGGTGAAACTGCTGGAGCCGGAGAATTCCCTCCTCCGCTGGCCCAACACAATCACCCCAGCCGACTTCGACGGCTGGGTCGAAGAGCGCGGCCACTCCTTTCTGGAAAGCTGGGACCCCGGCTACGCGGCGCTGACGGAAACCGCCGATGTCGGGGAGGACCCGCAACGCGGCGGTCTGTTGGTAGCGCATCCCGGCAAGGGAACCTACATCTACGTGGCCTACGCGCTCTATCGGCAGCTTCCCGAGCTGGTGCCCGGCTCCTATCGCCTGCTGGCCAACCTGCTAAGCGCCGGACAAGGTCGCTAAACGTGCGGACGGTAAGAGAGCAGGAACAGAAAACGGCTTCCATGCGCCTCGCATTGGAGCCGTTTTTCCGATGCATTCGAACAGAAATTTATCTAAAAAACGCTCCGGGAATTCGCTCCGCGGATTGACGAATTCTCACCCTAATCCGATGGAACGTATGGGATTTACCGTTGTTAAAAATACGTGAATTCGTTAAATATTCATACAGTTCTGCGAATCTTAATCTGGAAAGCGGACTGGGAAAGCTCCGCCCATAGGATCATTTTTCGAGTGTTCACAATGCATCCTGTATGCGGGGTCTGAAGAACAGCAGAGTTTCATGTCCAGCGCTTCTGAGGTGTGGGATCTTCGCCTTTACACGCAAGAATGGGCGCACCCACGATTCAACCAGACTTGAGAACAAAAGAGGGGCCAAATAATGTTCAGATTCAAAGCTGCTGCCGCAACCGTGCTGGCAGCCAGTCTACTTGCCTCATCCGGCTACGGCAGCGAGCCTGCACCGCCAGCCAAGAGACACACCACGACAACCAAAAAAGCCAAGAAGCCGGCTCCGCCCCGGGTTGAAGAGCAGATCAACGCTTTGCGCCAGGAACTGCAAACCCAGATCGACAGCCTGAAAACGACTTTGTCTGAGAAAGACGCGCAGTTGAAGCAGGCGCAACAGGCCGCCGCCGACGCTCAGGCAGCCGCAGCACAGGCGCAACAGACAGTTTCGGCCCAGAACCAGGCAGTCACCGAGAACGCAGCCGCCGTTGCCACGCTGCAGTCGAATGTCACCGACCTGAAGGGTAACCAGCTTTCGCTGGCCACCACCGTCTCCGATGAAACGTCGAAGATCAAGGCGACGATGGCCGCCCCTGATTCGATTCATTTCAAGGGCATCACGCTGTCGCCGACAGGCAGCTTCGTGGAATTCGCCACCGTAGGCCGCACCCGTGGCACAGCATCGGATATCCCGACGCCCTTCACGGCAATCCCGCTGACCGCCGCCAATGCCGGTCAACTGAGCGAGTTTGAGATGACCGGACGCCAGTCGCGCATCGCATTGAATGCCGAGGGCAAGGTCTCCAACGCCACCATCCGCGGCTACTACGAAGCTGATTGGCTGGGCACCGGCGTCACCTCCAACAACAACCAGTCCAACAGCTACGTGATGCGCCAACGCCAGATCTGGGCACAGGCTCAGCTCAACAACGGCTGGACCTTCACCGGCGGCCAAATGTGGTCCCTGGCTACGGAATACTCCAAGGGCCTGCTCAACAAGAACGAAGCGGTTCCGCTGACGATTGACCCGAACTACCAGGCCGGTTTTGTCTGGACGCGTAACGCGGACTTCCGCGTCGTGAAGAGCTTCTCCGACCGCATGTGGCTGGGCCTCTCGCTTGAGAACGCACAGACCCTGGCGCCAAGCTGCCAGGCTGTCGGCACCGGCATTGCCTGCCCGACCAACTATCTGTACGCTGCCACCGGTACCGGCTCCGGCCTGTATAACGGCGGCGATGCGGCAGGCGGCACCTCGCCCCTCACCACCTACGCCTACAACCTCGCTCCCGACTTGATCGCCAAGTTGGCTACGGACAATTCTCTCGGACACTTTGAGGTCTTCGGCATTGCCCGCTTCTTCCGCGATCGCGTTTATCCTCATGAAACCGCAGCCAATGCTGGCACGGCTGCCGGCGCCGTGGGTGCCTATAACGACAGCACCGTCGGTGGCGGCGTGGGCGGCAGCGCCCGCTTCCGCACCTTCCAAAAGAAGATCGACATCGGTGTGAAGGGCCTCTGGGGTGACGGAGTCGGCCGCTATGGCACGACGACATTGCCGGACGTCACGGTTCGTCCCAACGGTTCGCTCACTCCGCTTCACCAGTTCTCCGCCATGGGCTTCATTGAAGGCTATGTCACACCGCGTCTCCAGCCGTACGTCTACTACGGCGGCGAATACGCGGGCCGCGACATCTTCACCGTCGGCGCAGGCCAGATCGGTTATGGCCTTCCCGGCGCAAACAACAGCGGTTGCGGTGTTGAAGTGGCTCCCGGCACGGGCGTAGGAACAGGCACTTCTCCTGCCACCCCGGGTAGCTGCGCAGGCAGCAACAAAGACGTGCAGGAAGGCACCGCCGGCTGGTGGTACAACTTCTATGCCGGTCCTCACGGACGTCTCCGCCAGAGCTTCCAATATAGCTGGATCGAGCGCAATCTCTGGTCCGGCACCGGCGGTTTGGCGGCCGGCTCACCGGGCGTCTCTCCGAAGGCCATCGACAACATCTTCGAGACCTCCTTCCGCTACTACTTGCCGTAAAAACCTGTAGTTTTGAAGCACAGTAAAAGGGGGGCAGCCCGCAGTTGGGCTGCCCCCCTTTGTTATGCAAGCAATCTGTGATGCTCGGCAATCTAAACAGAGCCTTTTCCCAACTCACGCCTCGCTCAGACAGAGGGAAGAGTTGCGGCGGCAACGACCTTTTCTACCGCCTCGCACGTCGCCTCAATATGCTCCTCTTCGAGAGTCGGATGAACGAGGAACATCAGGCTGGTCTCTCCCAGTTCCCTGGCAATCGGGAGACGCTCTTGAGGACGCCATTCCGGCGGAAACGCCTTCTCCAGGTAAATCTCGCTGCAGCTTCCGCTGGAGCAGGGAACGCCTTCGGCGCAGATCGCGGCAAGGATGCGGTCCCGCGACCACTCCGGGCGCAATGCCTCGGGCCGCACGAAAACATAATACTTGTAACAGGCATGATCGATATGGAGCGGCGGCGTGACCACCCGCAAAGCCGGTAAAGCAGCCAGCCGCGCCGTGAGCATACGCGCATATTTGCGACGCAGCGAAAGCCAGTGCGGAAGCTTCTTGAGCGCGATGCGCCCTATCGCGGACTGCACTTCCGTCATGCGCCAGTTGGTCCCAAATGACTCACGCAGCCAGCGAAATCCCGGCGGATGGTGGCGATGATAGACGGCGTCATAACTCTTGCCGTCCTCTTTCAAGGACCACATTCGCTCCCATAGCTCCGGAGAGTTGGTGGTCACCATGCCGCCTTCCCCGGCGGTCGTCATGATCTTGTCCTGGCAGAAGGAAAAAGCAGCCACGTCTCCCAGCGACCCGACGGGCCGGCCCTTGTAGGTAGCCCCCTGGGCCTGTGCGCAATCTTCCACAACCTTGATGCCCCGCTCTGCGCTCAAGGCGAGAATGCCGTCCATCTCGCAGGGCCATCCAGCCAAGTGGACGGCCACAATCGCCTTGGTTCGCGGAGTAAGCACCTTGCTGATTGTCTCGGCCGTGATGTCCTGGCTATCGCGATCCACGTCGGCAAATACGGGACGGGCTCCCAGCATCACCGCAGAACTTGCCGAAGCGATAAAGGTGCGGCTCGTGGTTACCACTTCGTCGCCCGGTCCGATGCCCAACGCCCTCAGTGCGCATTCCAGCGCAACCGTTCCGCTGGCCAGCGCGACGGCATGGTCGCACCCCACCTGCGCCGCAAACTTCTGCTCGAACTGCCGTCCTTCTTCGCCGGTCCAATAGTTCACCCTGCCGCTGCGCAGCACCCTGGCAGCAGCCTCAATCTCTTCTGTCGAGAAGTGAGGCCACGCTGGAAATTCCAACTTGGCAGAAGACGAACCCCAGCGCATATCGTCGCAACCCATACGGTCTGTGAGTTCTGAGCCCATATAAAACCTTACCCGCCTTCAGACGGCGTTTACTGAAAACCGCAAGCCTTGGCACCCACGAGTGGCGACAAAGCATTCTCGCCTCGCTCCAGACCATCATTCCACCATTTCGTTCGAAAGTAAGGATGCAAGGCAAAGCCGAAACAAAAAAGATGTTGGAATTCTTCCTATAGTGAGACATTCCGCATTTTAGATAGCGCGCGGAAAGACATTCCGCCCGAACACAGGCCGGCCCAGGCATCGGACTCCAAACAGTGGCCAAAATCCTTCTCGTCAAGAGAATCCGCTATTGGCCAAGCGGCTCGCCCGTCCGCAAAAAAGCAGTCCCGGCCGTCTTGTTGCCCGAAGCGAGAACGTCTCTGAGTTGTTCCGGATTGGCGCCGCTCTGTGCGGCAGCCGCTCGCAACAGGTGCAGCGCTTCGGCGGGCGTCGTTGCTGGCGACATGCGGAAGATCCAGGGAATGTTGGTCGAAGTGAGCGTCCTGTCGCTGCTCAGCGCGAGGACCGGCACAAAGCACTTCAACGCCAGTTGTTCGGCAAGGTGAGCGGCGTCGCGGTCGAGGGCCACGATGGCCAGCGCATGTTCGTCCATCAGCGCGTGAACCAGTTGCGTCGAGGCCGCCCCCCAGTTCTGGTCGCTCGCGATCGGTATAAGTTTCCAGGCAGAGCCGCTCGTGGATCCCCCGGCGGAACTGTCCAGTTCCGCCGCTACTTCCGTCTGCCGGGCGACTTCATTGGCATGGGGTCCGAACAGCACCACGCGCACCGGCCCTGGCGACACATCGGCGCGGTGCGGCCCGGCATAGCTCACGCCGTCTTCGCCAACACGCGCGTAAGGAGCCTGCGAGCCTGCCGAAGCGGCCGCCGGCGTTTGCTGCGCCGGCGGCGTCTCCTTCTCCATCGTCGCCACGCGATACGTAATGGTCCCGTGATGCACCGTGCCCAGATACATCGGCGCAACATTCTTCTGATTCGGATCGAAGACCATGTGTCCGGTGACGCCGTCGTACTGTTCGATGTCCGCCAGCGCGTCGTGAATGCGGGCGCGATTCAGGCCCGCCTTGCAGATGGAGTCCAGCAACGCATTCATGGCGTCATAGGCCAGCGAAGCAAACTGCTCGGGCGGCTCGTTAAAGCGTGCATTGAAGCGGCGATTGAAGTCGATCCACTGCGGATCGTTGCGCGTCGGATCGTAGGGAAACACCGCCTCGAATCCCTCGGCGGCTGACCCAGCCTGGGCAAGCAGCGTCGGTCCCAGCGTGCGATAAGCGCCGAACACCGGCTGCTTCATTCCGGCAGCGCGCATCTGTTTCAAGATCGAAGCCGCCGGAACCTCATCCGCCCAAAGTACGATGGCGTCGGCGCGCGACCCGCGAATAACTTTGAGTTGCTGGCTAAAATCCGTGTCGCCGGGCAGAAACTTCTGCTCGATCACAACTGGATGCCCCAGCCGCCGCGCTGCATCGCGAAACTTGGGCACGCCGAACCGCCCGTAGCGTTCGTTAATGCGCAACAGAGCCACGCGTTTGAGTCCCAGTTCCGTAAAGATCCGCCGAGCCAGCGTCAGGCTCTGCACCCGGTCGTCCTGCAGGTTGGTAAAGTACCAGGGAATGTAGGTCTCCGGAATGGTGGGGTCGGTCGAAGCCGAATTGACGATGGGAACCTCTGCCCGCAGCGCCACCCGCAACGCAATGTGCGTAGACTCGGAACTGATGGAGCCAAAAATCGCCCAGTCCTGGTCGTCGTAAACCATCTTGACCACTTCATTCGACGCCGAGCCCCAGATGGTCGGGTCGGTGGGTCGATCGTCGCCATATACCGTCTTGGCCTGCCAGTTGTCGTAGTCGTTGTGGAGCATGAGGCGAAAGGGTTTGCCGCCATAGCCGCCGCGCGCATTGGCCTCTTCGACCGCCAACTGCGCGCCGTGCAACATGCGCAGCCCGAACGGCTGCTGCGGACTATGCTCGATAGGACCGAAGAAGCCGATGCGCACCTCGGTCAGATTCTTCGGTTCCGGCAAATCGCGCCCGGCCCCGCCGTAGACATTGGGGTGGATGTAGTTGGTATCGTAAGGTGCCGTGAACTTGGCGAAGGGGCTCAGGTCGCCGGGCTCGCCTGCATAAGGCGCGACAGCGCGATCCCGTGGCGGCGCCGGCGGATGCGCGCCGCACTCACAGACGTGCGCAGCCTTACCCGTGTTCTCGCCCGCAGCCTGGCCGGCAACATGCATCGCCCCGCCCGCCGCCCATAGACACGACGCCACCCATAACCATCCCTTGCCCATGACCACTACTCCTTATTGCAGCAAGCCTTTTCTGTGCGGAACATGGCGATTGCCTCGATCTCCACTAACAACTCGGGGCGGCACAGCTTGGCCTGGATGCCGGTGGATGCGGGCAACGGATCGAGTCCCTGCTCTTTGAAAAACGCAGTGCGCTCCTCGTTGAAAATGTCATAGTCGCGGTCGATATCGCGCAGATAACAGGAGGTGCGCACGATGTCGTGCCATGTGCATCCCTCGCTCTTCAGCAAGCCGGTAATATTCTCCAGCGTCCTGCGCATCTGTGCGCGAAAATCGCCGATGTGGACACTCACGCCGTCCTCGTCGATCGATGCCGTCCCGGAGATAAGTAAAATCGTCAAGCCGTTCAGATCGATCCGCATACCGCGCGAAAACGAGCTTGGCTTGGCGTAGGCATAGGCTTCATTCAGCACGCCGTGGTTGGTCATTGCGCGCTTCTTGATCGGTGTGTGGGCGATAGTCTCCAGAATCTCTGCAACTGTATCCATGATGCTGCTCCTTATGGTTCTCGCTGAAGAATTCCATGGCTCAACCCCTTGGCCGTGGCGACCCATATGTCGCTGCCTTGAAAGTCGATGCCCAAAATGTAGTTATGGGCCGGTGCGGTAGTGACCGCGATGGGCGACACGGTGCCCTGTGCGTCGCGCACCGTCATCTCCGGCTTGCCATCGGTAAGGGACGGGCGGTAAACAGCCCAGTTGACGCCATCGTAGTAAGCCAGCCCCTTATCCGTGCAGAACCATGCGCGCTTGCCGTCAATCCCCTTCACTGCATTGGTAAAGTTCGAAGGCAGCCCGCTGTCCTTGGTCAAAAAATTATGCCAGTACCGGCCATCGTAACGGCTGTTTCCAAAATAGGTCGCGACCCACACAATGTTATCCACATAGCTGACCGAGGTTACAATCTCATGGATCAGTCCTTGATCCTTGAAGAGAACCATCTCGTTCTCGCCATCGGGGTCGTCGTACTTATCCCAGCGCCCGGTTCTCTGGTCGTACTCCAGGAGCCCGCTGCCCCAAACCGCGTAGTAGACCTTGCTCGGCGTAGCCGCGACCGAGTACGCCCATATCTCGCTCATGGGCGTGTTGCGCTCGTTATAGAGCGACCACTGGCCGGTATGCAGGTTGAGACGGCAACCGCCCGCAGCCGTAGCCACCCACACATTTTCGCCCTCCACGCTCACGCCATAGACCACATCGTTACTGAGTCCCGACGTAAGTTGCGTGTAACTGTCGATGCGTCCTCCCGAGATGCGGCTCAGCCCTCCCATCGTGCCCGCCCACACATCTCCCGTACGCTTATCCAATGCCAATGAAAGCACCGCGCGATGAGCAAGTCCATCTGCCGTGGTGTAAGTCTTCCATGCATGATTCTCATAAACAGCCAGGCCGTTCTCCGTGCCCGCCCATACCCTATCGCCATCCACCAACACGGCGAATACATGGTTGTCGGGCAGGCCGTTGGCCGTGGTGAAGTTTTCGAAATGGAAGAGAGGCATTTGCGGCGGAGCGGCAAACGCCAGCGCCGTGGCCGCCATCAACATTGCGATTCCATAAAACTTTTTCATCGCGTCCCCTTCATCGAGTCCTCAAATACTCGATCAGGTCATTCAGTTCGTCCTTGGTCAGATCGTTGGTGCGCCCATGCTTGTCGTTCGGGTTGAATACGGTCCATATCTCTTCCAATGTGCGCGCCGAACCATCGTGCAAGTAGGGAGGCGCCAGCACGATATTCGTCAACTGCGGCGTATCCAGCGGCGACGCATGATCGGTAGCTTTCAGCGTCCCCACATCGAAGGATTTCTGGCTCGTCCCTTTAGGGCCGCTATGGCAATAGCTGCAGCGATTCGCCACCGCGATAGGATTCCCGAATTTGTCTTTGCCGCGCTCGAAAATGGCCTTGCCGCGTTCCTGCGCCGCGGTCAATTCACCGCTCGCCTGCCGCCAGCGATTAGGCCGCGCGGGCAAACTGCGTACATAAGTGCTCAGAGCCGCCAGCGTCAGATTGTCGTAGTTCTCCGAGCGCCAGAAATACTTCTCGGTACGCGGTCCACATTCCATCGGAATGTTTGGATTGCCGCCGTTCCACTTATAAGGTTCGGTGTCCTTGATGTCTTCGAGGTTACGATTGTCCACGATATCGCGGCCGAAGCCGTCGGGCTCCAGATCCCAGGTAAGGCCGTCGAACGTTGAATCGATATGGCAGCTCGCGCATCCGTAATGGCCTTGAAATGAATAACGCGCGGTATAAAATGTCTGCTCTCCGCGCCGCACCGCAGAAAGCGTCTTTGGCCCCTCAAGGGTGATGGTTGAGGCAACACGGTTAGCGCGGGTGTCGATGACGCTGATCGTATCTTCCAGCCGGTTCGCCACGAACAGCTTGCTTCCGTCGCGCGTGAGCGCCGCACCGCGCGGATTATGGCCGACAGGGATGCGGGCCACCACATAATTGGCGCTCGCCGATAAGTCCTGCGCAAACGAGCCGGGATGTGTGTGAATAAAATGCAGCAGCCTTTGCACGTCCACGACGGTGACAATTTCCGAGCCGCCATGAGTCACATAGATATGCGATTTATCCGGCGCGATCACGACATCGAAAGGATTGGAAGCGTAGCGCTCCAACTCATCCAGAGGCACTTCGACCGGCCTACCCACGTCCGCGCCAAACACCGTAAGCGTGTTGGCGAGCGCCCAACCATGTTCCACATGAGCCAGGGGCACAAGGTTCTTTGGGTGCACCTCGGCGACCACTCCCAGGCGGCCATCGGCAGAGAACGCAGTGTGAAATACACCGGCGATCCGCGGCAGAGGAATGCGTTCGACCACAACCGCACGGGCGGTGTCGATCACCGTAATCTCAGACTCCGGAGTTAACCGGTTGCCCTGTTGCGTAGTATGCGCATGTGGATTGGGATAGACATGGGTAACGTAGAGCTTGCTGCCGTCCGGCGACGGCGTAATATAACTCGCACCGCGCCCCGCTAAAAGCCGCTTCTCTTCCTCGCCGGTCTGCGCGGCGAGCACAGCCACATCGCCGCTAATGCGGTTAGCGACGAACAGCCGCGTCCCTCCCCGGTCTTCCACGACACTGGATGGTTCGGCACCCACCGGCCACGTCGCCACAACGGCCAGCGTCTGCGTATCGATGATCGACAAAGTATCATCCCATGAATTTGTGACGAACAACCGCGTGCCATCGGGCGACAGCGAAAAGCCGCGTGGCGCGCGCCCCACGGCGACGGTTTTAATCAGAGAGTAACTGGCCGCATCCAGCACACGCACTTCATTGCTCTGGTTGCACAGCACATACAGGCGCGTTCCGTCTGGCGAAAATAGCAGTTCCAGCGGAGAAGCATAATCTTCTGCGTTCCCGGCGGCAGCACGGGCCGGCCGATCGATCACAGACCACAGCAGAATCAGGAGCAGAACCGCAGCGCCCGCTGCCATCACCGCCCCCAGATGAACGCGCCGCCGGCTGTTCATTTCGGCTCCTCGACTGTGATCACGCGATCCGCGCTTAACTTCTCCAAAGTCTGTTCGCGCCCGCTGGGCCAGTGAACAATCAGCTTGTCCACGGTAGCCGCAGCGCCTAACCCGAAATGCATGCGGGAATCGTCTTGCGACAGATAGCCCGAAGCAGCCACATGCTCTGCCGTCTGCCGCCTGCCTGCGGCAAACACTTCCACACGCGCACCGATGCCGTCGCGATTGCTCTTTATTCCTCTGAGCTTGACCGCCACCCAGTGCCCCGTGTTCGTCGATGTGTTGTGAACCAGCGTGCCCTTCGCTCCTAGGTTCACCAAAAATGCATCGACCTTGCCGTCGTTGTCGTAGTCCGCAAAGCACGCGCCACGCGCTACGCTCCGCGCGCTCAGCACCGGGCCTGCGTCTCTCGACACATCGTCAAAACGATCATTGCCAAGTCCGCGAAAGAGCGTGTGCTCCTGAGGAATGAGGTGAATCAGGCCACCGTGAAAGATGAGAATATCCAGCAGCCCATCGTTGTCGAAATCGTAGACGCCCGTGCCCCAGCTTACATATTGCGCGTTGGTCTGCGAGACGCCATTGGATGCCCCTATATCGTCGAAGGCCAACTTTCCCGAGTTATGGAGCAGCCGGTTATAGCGGCCGTCCGTAACCCATAGGTCGAGAATGCCACGCCCTTCGAAATCGGCAAACACAGGTCCCATGGACGAGGTGGATTCGCCATTTTGTCCGAAGGCCGTGCCTGTGTCATTGGCAACCTCCTCAAAGGTTCCATCATGCTTGTTGCGAAAGAGAAAGTTTTCCGTGCGGTCGTTCGCGATGTAGATATCGTCCCAGCCATCGTTATCGAAATCCGCCGCCGCCACGCCCATGGTGCGACCTGCAAAGGCACCGATGCCCGACTTGTCGGTTACATCGGTAAAGGTTCCGTTGCAGTTATTGTGATAGAGGCGATTGGTGTCGCCTTCGTAGTCCAGCGGCCCCGGGTAGTTATCCGCGGCATAATAAGCGCGATACTTAGGATCGAACTTCACATAGCGCCCCACGAATAAGTCGACACAGCCGTCTTTGTCATAGTCCAGCCACGTCGAACTAATCGCCCAGCCATCCACCTTGATGCCCGCTTTGGCTGTGACGTCGTTGAAGTGGCCCTTGCCGTCATTGTGATAGAGAAGGGAGCGGCCGTAGCCGGTCACCAGCAGATCGACAAAGCCATCGTTGTCGTAGTCAGCCGCCGTCACAGCGATGGAATAGAGATCGGGATTGAGTCCCGCCTGCTCCGTAACGTCGGTGAAATGCCCTTTGCCGTCGTTGCGGTATAGATGATTGTGCGGCAGAGGATCGGGCTTTGCTTTCAACGGATACGGATGCATGGCATCATCGAGCGGACGCCCGTTCACGACATACAAATCCGGCAGGCCGTCGTTGTTGTAATCGAACCATACGCAGCCCGCGCCTGTCCCTTCAAGAAGCGACCCCAATTGCCGCGCCCCAAAGCTATGCGTAAAGTCGATTCCCGCCGCGTCGGTGGCATCTTCAAAACGAATGACCGGATTAAGCGACGCCGGTGCCGCCGATTGAGTGGCTGGCGCGGCCTTCGCCGGATCCGGCATCTGTGCTTGCGCAGCGTGCACAGCGGCGATTGAAACTGCGCCCCATAAAATGGCAAGACGAACAAACATTTCAATGGCCTCCCTGCGCGATGGGCTGCCGGTTGCCGGTAAGATCAACCGGCGCAGTCGAGCGGAGCAGCACGGCGGGTACACGATTTTCCGGCGCATGCTCCGGACCCGCATGACAGCCCACGCAGATGCGCTGCTCTCCGCTGCAAACCCAAAACCATCCATGTTCCTGGCGCAGCGTCGCACCCTTTTGATCGAGCAGCACAAAGCGAATCGGCTTATCGGCTGGAGTCTGCACAAAGAAAGATCCATCGGCTTCCACCGGAGCCGTGCCCAGCGCAACTGGGTGTCCGGCAGCGTCGAGCGTTTCAAGGCGGACGCGCGCGGGCGTTATCTTGAGCGTTCCCTCGCGCGATTCGCGAGCATCGAGCGCAAGAAGATTGGCGTAGCTCCATTCATGCAGTGCGGAGGGATGCCGCTTCGGCGTGAGGCGCGGCACGAGCAGAGCGGGTTCGACCAGGTTCTGTCGATCTTGCATAAGTATCGTTTGCAGCGCCGCAGAACCGGGCATCCATAACTTGAGAGCGTAGGGCGCGCTCGGCGCGGAGCGCACACTGAGCAGCCATGCGCCCGATATCGTCTCGGCAATGGCTCCTGCATAATCGCCCCGTGGCGCGGTAATGCGCTGCTCGGTTGCGAGAGGTGAAGTAAACCGGGCGAGTGACGCTCCATGCGTAAAAACCACATCGCCTGACGATAGTTGATGCCCGCCCCAGCGGGCGCTGCCGTGATCGCAGCGGTAAGACTCGACGCCCGAGCCGTCGGAGTAGACAAGGTATAACTCCGGCGTCACGCCCCGTGCCGGGTTACGACTTAGTTCGGCGCCGAGTGGAAACGCAGCCTCAAAGAGAATGCGCCCATCGGCCAACACATCCGCGGGCAACGCGCCGGCTTGCATATAGCTGAGCGGATGGGCATCCGCTCCATCGAGCCCCGCAGCCGTCAGTTGAAATCTGTGCCCCGTGCGTTGCGCATAGACGAGCCGGTTGCCGGGTAAATAGAGTGGGCGAATTGCGTCGCCCGTAGAGGCAATAACTTTGCGCACCGAACGATCGGCGAGCGTGAGTTCCCATACTTGCCACGGATCGCCCGCGATCTTCTTGCCCGCGAACAAAACAGTCTTCGCGTCGAAGGAAATATTGGCATCGGCGGTAACCGCAAAATCAGGGACGAGAGGCTGCGCTTTGCCTGCCTGCACCATCAGCAATTGCGCGCCCTTGGGAAAGCGTTCTTCTCCGCGCAACGCGGCCAGCGGTTCATACACCGGTGCGGCGGTTACGATAATCGGTGCATCCGGAATCGACGCCGTTTCGGCTCCGAATCCGCAAACGAGTAACACCACTGCCACCGGCACAACAGCCGCTAGCACTCTGCCCCAAGGAGTCATCCCATCGCCTCCATCACGCCTGCGCCTGCGACTGTTTCATGCAAGGGAGGTTGCAGGTTGCGCAGCGCAAGATAAGGATCGAGCGAAGCCATCATTGCGTCGAACTCGCTGAAATCCAGCGATTGCTCGCCGTCGCTCCAGGCCTTCTCCGGCTGCGGATGCACTTCGACAAGCAGGCCATCCGCTCCAGCCGTTACGGCAACGCGTGCAAGAGCGGGCACCAGTTCGCGATGCCCTGCTGCATGACTTGGATCGGCGATGACCGGCAGATGCGAAACCTGCTTGAGCAGCGCGATAGCCGCCACGTCAAACGTGTTCCGTGTGGCTGTTTCAAAGGTGCGGATGCCGCGTTCGCAAAGAATCACATGCGGGTTGCCGTGGTCCAGAAGGCACTGCGCCGAACGCAGCAAATCGGCAATGGTGGCGACCATGCCGCGCTTCAGCAGCACGGGACGGCCCGAGTGCGCCGCAGCTTCGAGCAGCGCATAGTTTTCCATGTTGCGCGTTCCGATCTGGAGAATGTCTGCATACTCGGCCACCATGGAGACATCGCACTCCGACATCACTTCGGTGACGATGGCCAAGCCGCTCTCTTCACGGGCACGCGCCAGCATCTTCAAGCCTTCGAGGCCGTGCCCTTGAAATGCGTATGGAGAACTGCGCGGTTTAAAAGCGCCGCCACGCAGAATGCGGGCACCGGCGCGGCGAATATGATGAGCCGTGGCGATAAGCTGAAACTCGGTCTCAACCGAGCAAGGCCCAGCCATGGTGATGAATTCGTCGCCGCCGATCTCCAGGTCCAGCACCGGCACTCTTGTCTGCGGGCGCCCGGCGCTTTTCAGCGTGTCAGGAGATTCGGCGAATTGTTCGTGCCAGCTTTCACGCACGTCTCCCGCTCCAGTCTGGGGAAGGCTTAGCCTACTCCGATGGTTTTCCCCACGCCTCCATCGAAAGGTTGAGGTGCAAGACGCGCGTGCCGCCGCACCTGCCTCTCGGTTTTAGCGGCGCACACAGCGATTGTCTGTGATGGATGAACTTGACTATGAGAAGGGGCTCAGACAGCCGCAAGCGGGGGCGGACGATAGCCAAATGCAGCATCGACGACAGCCGCGATGCCCAGCGCAATTTCATCTTGAAAGGGACGTGCAACGATCTGAACGCCGATGGGCAAATTCTCAGGCGAGCGGCCCACGGGGACCACCGCCGCGGGGGCGCCCAGTGCATTGAACCACTGCGTATGCCGCACCGCATCGAGATACTCCACGGTGCGGCCTTCAATGGTCCATGCACGCTCACCGTGCCCAAAAGCGGGAATGCTCGCGACCGGGCACAGCAGCACGGGATAGTCGCTCATAACTTGCAGCGTCTTCGAACGCAGCAGATCGAGTTCGGCCCAGGCGTCGAGTAACTGGACGGCAGTCAGTGGCGGAGCCGCCTCGGCGAACCCCAAAAACTCCTGGAAGATGGGACTCAATTGATCGCGCTTTCCGCGAATGGTCGGCTCATAAAACATGGCCCCGCACTGCACAAAAAACTTCCACCATAGCTGCCGCAATTGTTCGAGCGTACGGGGCCTGAACGGCTCCACACGAAAGCCGGCGATGCGGAGCGCCTGGGCCGCCGCATTGACGGCAACACGAGTCTCGGGAGTTACCGGAACCAAGTCGTCGTCTTCGAAAAAACCAATCGCATTGGCCCGTAGTTGATCGAGGCTCGGCGTCTGGAGCGGCAAGGGAGGGCTCGCCGGATCGTGTGAGTCCTGTCCGGAGAGCGTGCCGAAGAGCAGCGCAACATCCGCCATGGTGCGCGCCATGGGGCCGATAGCGCCAAGCGTAGAAAAGGGGCCGACGCAAGGCGGCAAATGCCCGCGGCCCGGAACGCGCCCCGGCGTGGGCTTCAGAGAACAAATGCCGGTAAAGTGCGCGGGCACACGCACTGAGCCGCCGCTATCGCTGCCGAGTCCCGCCGCAGAAAGCCCTGCTGCAATCGCTGCCGACTCGCCTCCACTCGATCCACCGGAGGTGCGCCCCAGATCCCATGGATTGCGGGTGCGGCCGTGCAACAGGTTCGCTGTTTCATACGCCATGAGGAACTCGGGGCAGTTCGTGGTGCCGAGAATCAGCGCTCCTGCTGCACGCAGCCGCGCCACGGCTACAGCATCTTCGTGCGGGATATGATCCTTGTGCAGCAGGCTGCCGATTTCGCAACGATAACCGGCGGTGGCGATGCACGATTTTACAGTAACCGGCAGCCCCTGCAGCGGGCCATGCGGCGCACGGGACTCCTGCATCGAGTACGCCTGCACCCGCACACGATTGGCATCGAAATCCACCAGCGCATTGAGTTTGGGATTGAGGCGCTCAATCTGGTGGATATGCGCCTCGGCCAACTCGACAATCGACACCTCGCCGCAGCGGAGCAGTTCCAATTGCCGCACTGCCGGCGCAAGCACTAACTCATTGACCAATCCGCTCATGGCTTCGTCACCTCCGCCGGTATACTGTCTTCCATCGGATTCGATGGCAGCCTGTGGTAGTCGAAACGATAAGAATGTACAGGCTCACCGGAGTCGAAACGGTCGTTCCAGTCCAACTGATAGGCGAGCGCGGCAGCATCGTCGGGGAACTGCTCAGCCGCCGGATAGGGATAAGTGGACATGGCATGAAACGGCAACTGCGCGACGGTAAAAGGTGAACCGTCCCACCAATCCATATCCTTTACAAATCCATTGGCATAAAAAAAGTAGTCGCGCGTCCAGTGCGCGGGCAGAGTGGGAAGCTTCGTGGCATCGAACTCGGCGGCTATCTCCTCACCGCTGCCGAAGATAGCAAAGCGGTCGTCGATACCGCCAACAAGCGCGGTAACATTGCCCATGCGGGTATAGTTGCCGCGCTGATGCTGAAAGGGCCCGGTAAGACTGACGCGATCGTAATCGTAATCCAGATCGCCCGGGCTGGCGCTTTCAATTTGCGTCGGGTAGCCGCGAAAGTGCAGCGTCGCTGCTGTCATGGGAACCTCCGCGGTATGCGTCTCCGCATCGGCATGAGTATCGACGGCGATTTTATCCCAATAGATTTCGAGATTCGTGACGAAACGAATGCGATGCGCGCCCACAGGAAGCTTGCCGGTGAGATCGACCACGATGGTGCGTTCGAGGCCCGCAGGAAAACCCGCTTCCCCCGGCACGCGCTGCCAGGAGCCATCGGCTAACTGCGCCTCCACATAAGGCGCAATGGGCTTCACCCCTGCTTGCCACGCAGCATAGAGCGAAGTAGCGCTAAAGTAGTTCACATAGCCCGCCATCAGGAGGCGAAGCGGCGCCGCTGGCTTCACATCGCCTAAGTCGAGAGTCAGCATGTGCAGATTGGCAAAGCCATCGTAAGGCGACGGCTTGAATCCGCTGACGAACCGATGGTCGCGCTCAGCGAGCCTGTCGAGCACGTCGCGGCCATCGTTGTCCCACGCGCCCGCGAGCGGATGGGCACCGGCTGAAGCGATCACACGGCCCGAAGCAAACGGCGGCTCGTCCAAAAAACGTTCGTCAGGATTGACTTCCACGTTCTCAGGATGATCGACGGCAACCAGCCGCAATTGATCGATATAGTTCACCTCTTCCATCGGCTCCATAAACCGCAGGCTCAACTTGCCGTTGACGGCTGCAAGCTGTGCGCCATCGACCTTGACCCACTCGTGCGGATTGGGAATATTGCGTCGGCTGGGTGTGAACCAATGGCCCACCACCGCCGCACCAATCATATCGGTAACTAACTTGTACTTACGCCCGTCCCACGCAAACAACACCGGGCAGGAACTGCCGCGGCGGTCGGCTTCTTTCATGGCAATGACAGCCCTGCCCTGGGAGAGCCGGGGCAAGTCGATCTCGTCTTGCAGCACGCCGGTGGGCCACAAAATCCGCAGCAGGTCAACGCCTTCCGCACTGCCGAGGCCCACAAGAATCTGCGGCGGAGCCTGCGTCTGGTAGCCCGCCGCTCCCGCAAGTTCCCACTTCTGCCAATGGCCGCTGGCAAAGACTTCTACCTTTGCGCCCAAGGCGGTCTTGTTATCTGCAAAGCCCGTCAGGTCCAGGCGCACAAAGTGATTCTTGTTGGCGCCCATATTCTTCAGGAGCACAGGGGGTGCATTCAACTGCGTCACAATCAGGTCGGGCGCGCCATCGCCATCGACATCCGCGGCAATCAGGCCGCGCGGAGAATGAAGCGTGACGCGATCCAGGCCCAGCGCATGACTTACATCTTCAAAGCTGCCATCGCCGCGATTGCGCCATACGCTGAGGCGCGGCCCACCACTGGTTTCAAGAATCGCGGCAAGGTCGATCCAGCCATCGTTATCGATATCGACAGGCGTAAGTCCCCAGCCGCGCAGCACCGTGGTTCCGGCACTGGATCGCGAACCACCCAGCGGCAAATCCACCCGCTCAAAGCGGCGGTCCGCATGGTCCTCGCTCTCGTGGTTCGTGCTCTCGACGTTACGCCAGAGCGTAAGTCCCGGCGCGCCCGTGTGCGTGACGGCAACGTCCATCCAGCCATCTTTATTGAAGTCCAGCACAGCGATCCCCACCGTGGGCGGCAGATTCTGGCTGCGATACACCGGCTGCGCAGGATACTTGCCTTCGCGCGGATTGACGTAGAGCAGCGGGGCAGCGCCATCGCCGGTCATCGCCAGATCGACTGCGCGGTCGTTGTCGAAGTCGGTGAGAATCGCCGCAGCGGTCTGCCCCGTGCCGCCAAGGCCGGTGGGCTCGGTCCAATCGGTAAACGTCTTGTTACCGTTGTTGCGCCAAAGAACGTTCGCGGCGCCTCCGGATTCAAGAGGCGCGCCCGTCAGCAGCAGATCGAGATCGCCATCGTGATCGTAGTCCACAAACGTGATGCCCGAGGGCCGGTTGTGCGCGGCAAGGCCCGCCTCGGCAGTTACGTCCTGGAACCGCCCGTGGCCGAGATTGCGAAACAGCAGCACCGCATCCTCCAGCGCAACCGCCACATCGTTGAGGCCGTCGCTGTCATAGTCGCCGACCGCGCAGGCAACGGCGCGTCCCGACGCCTTCAGCCCGGCTGCCTCAGCATCGCCTTCCTCAAAACTTCCGTCACCCCCGTTGCGCAGCACCCGAATCGCTTGTGCGCCCGATTGCATCAGGACCAGATCCATGCGCCCCGATCCGCTCGCGTCGAACATGCAGGAGCCGCCAGTCGTCGCGAATGATTGTGGAGGCGTCGATTTCCCACCCAGCGGGCCGGAACTCGTTTTCACCAGCGGTTGGGCCACCAGGCGAACCGGAATCATGGCCTTCTGTCGTGCCTCCGGCTCCTCCACCGTGCTCACCGTGGAGTAGTGGCCCTGCTCGCCATAAGCAAGCCCGATGGCCGCCGAAATCTTGCTGCCGGTGAGATGCTGAAAGCGCTTGAAATGTTCTTTCGCCTCAGGGGTGTGGCCCGAGCGCTGCAGGGCGCGGGCCATGGCGAACTCCGCGGAAGCGTGCAGCGGATTGACCTGCAACGCCCTCTGCAAAGCAGCAATCGCCTCGTCGAACCGCTTCATCTCCTGGTAGCAAACACCCTCGAAATAATAGGAGTCGGCATCGCGGGGATCGAGCTTCACGGCGTGCTGAAAACTGGCCAGCGCCGGCTCCAGTTCGTTGCCGGCATGCTGCGCCAATCCCAGGTTGTACCACGCCTGCGCGCTGGCCGCGTCGAGCCCGATGGCCTGCCGGAAAGCCTTCTTGGCCTCCTCCAATTTCTGCAACGCCATCAGGGCAATGCCTTCGTTGGTGGCAGCCTGCGCCAGCTTCGGATCGCGCTGGAACGCGGCGGCAAATGTTTCCGCGGCCCGCTCGGTAAACTGCTGGCCCATCTGCGCCACCCCGCGATTGTTGAGGCGCACCGCCTCGGCATCGAAGCGCGCCTGCGCGCCCGCCACCGAAGCGATCAGGCCAATGGACCCGCAGATCGTCAGACCGATCCGTATCAAGCTCTTTCCCAATGTCTTCCCCACAAAGCTGCTTTCTCGCCCGCCTGCCCCCAACAGCTAGCCAGCACGGCCGGTCCCCTGATAAGCGCACCCACCGCAGATTTTCAAACGGGGCTTCGGAACCATTCAGTCTATGCGCCAGTGTATGCGAGCGGCTACCCGGGCAGTCAGGTTCCCTGTCACCCAAATGCAGTGCTACGGAGAGTCCACATCGTGGTACGGCTCCCGATCTGGCACTGGCTCTACTTTGCCCCGCACGGCAGCCCAACACGGCGAATTCAACGGGGATCTATACTCTAAGCGTGACTCCCTCATTCGAAAAAATCGATTGGCGCCGCTTTTTAGCCCGTCCGCGTCTGATGTCGCCTCCGCTTGAAGTGCTCGACGCGCTCTATGAATTCCCGATTTTGATCACCGGAGCGGGCGGCTCCATCGGTTCCGCGCTGGCGTTGCGGCTGGCCACGCTGGGGCCGCCCATGCTGCTGCTGCTTGAGGCTTCGGAAAGTCACCTCTATAACCTGCAATGCGACTGGCGCGATGCGGGACCGGCAGGTCCCATGGCGCCAATTTTAGGCAGCGTCACCGACCAGCGGCTGCTGGAAGAGGTTTTTGCCGCGCACGCTCCGCGCATCGTGCTGCACACAGCAGCCTTTAAGCACGTACCCATGCTCGAAGAGCATCCCCTGGCGGCTATCGCCAACAACATCTTCGGAACCCTGACGCTGGCCACCTCCGCCGTCGCCCACGGCGCGCGTCTGGTGCTGCTCTCGACCGACAAGGCGGTGGAACCTGCCTCGATCATGGGAGCCACCAAGCGCGTGGCCGAACAAATTGTGCAGGTGGCCGGCGGCACGGTGCTGCGGCTGGGCAACGTGCTCGGGACGCGCGGCTGCGTGGCCGAGGTATTTGCCCGCCAAATCGCTCGCGGAGGTCCGATCACCGTCACCGACCCCAACGCCCGGCGCTACTTCATTACCGTGGACGAGGCCGTAAACATGCTGCTGATTGCAGCCGCCCGGACCGTCCCCTCGGCTCTGCTCGCACCGGTTCTGCCGGCCTCGCACAGCATTGTGGACCTGGCCAATTTCATGGTCAACGAGCTTGCCCCCGAAAGCGAGATCCCCATTGAATTCACGGGAACGCGGCCCGGCGACAAAGACTTTGAACGAATGTGGCCGGAGGGCGAAAAGCTTCGCCCGGTGCATGTGGGCGAGATGGTTTCCGTGCAGACCCCGACCCTGCCCGAGGATCAGTTGGAGGACGAACTCCGCGTCTTGCGCGGCGCCGTCGATACCCGCGATCTGGCCAGTGCGCTGGCGAGCCTGGGCAGGCTGGTGCCCAGCTACAAGCCAAGCCACACGGTGATGGCGTTATCGCGGCAATACGGCCCTCGAGTTCACCTATGACGAAGCGGTGCATCGGCGTCGTGACGACCTCGCGCGCCGATTACAGCCATCTTTATTGGCCGTTGCGGGAGTTGGCCGCCCACCCCGAAGTCGAACTGGGGGTATTCGCCCTGGGCGCGCACCTCTCGCCCGAGTTCGGCTCTACTCTCCGGCAGATCGAGCGCGACGGCTTCCCGATCCAGGCCCGCATCGAATGCCTGCTCAGTTCCGATACCGATACCGGGATGGCCAAGACCATTGGACTGGCGATTCTGGGCCTGGCCGATGCGCTGACGGCCTGGCGGCCCGACCTGCTGCTGCTGATTGCCGACCGCTACGAAATGCTCGCCCCCGCCTCTGTCGCGCTTGCTCTGCGCATCCCCATCGCCCATATTGAGGGCGGAGAAATCAGCCAGGGCGCCATCGACGACTCGGTACGCAACGCGCTGACCAAGCTGGCGCATATCCACTTCACCTCGACCGAGACCGCCCGGCAGCGGGTGATTGCGATGGGGGAGGAGCCATGGCGCGTCCATCGTGCGGGCGCTCCCTCTCTGGACCATCTGCGCCGGTCGGCCCTGCTGGACCGCGCGGCCCTCGAAGCGCGGCTCGGACTGACGCTGACCTCGCCCACTCTCCTGGCGGCCTATCACCCGGTCACCATCCTCAAAGACACAACCGCCGAGGCCGACGCTCTCTTCGCCGCTCTGGCCCAGGCGCCCGGCCAGCTTGTCTTCGTCTATCCAAACTCCGACGCAGGCAGCTATGCGCTGATCGAACGAACAAAAGCGCTGGCGAAGAGCCGTCCCCACACCTGCCTCTTTGTGAATCTGGATGTTGTGACCTACTGGAGCCTGCTTGGCCAGGTCGACGTGCTGGTGGGCAACTCCTCCAGCGGCATTATGGAGGCCGCATCGTTGGGCCTGCCCGTGGTAAATGTCGGAATGCGCCAGCAGGGCCGCGAACGGGCGCGCAATATTCTCGATGTGCAGGCCGAAACAAAAGCCATTCTCGCGTCAATCCGCCGCGGCCTCGATCCGGTTTTCAGACAGTCGCTGCGTGGCATGACGAACCCTTACGGAGAAGGAACAGCCGCGGAAACGATTACCAAGGTTCTCGCCGGCGTCTCGCTCACAGACCTGTTGATCAAGCGACCTGCGCCCTTGCCTGACAGGGCCAATATATAAGCAAGCATCTGCTTTCATTCCGCCGCAAATAAGAGCCTGGCTGTCTGTTTCGGGGCAACCCATGCCGACTTACAACCTCATTCCGGCAGATCGCATCTCTAACCAAGGTAAGGTTAGTACGTCATAAGTCGACTCAAACCGGAAAAGGTTCTTGACAGGGCAGTAGAAGGGGCGCACTATCATTTCAAATCTGGACTTCCTGCTGGCGCGTTTCAAACGAGGAATACCTTTCACGTATTCCCGCGCAAGCAGCGGTTTCCCGCCTCCCGGCTCCCTAGACTAACCCTATCCGACGTTGAAGAGCAGGTCACCTATGGTAGTCAAAACACAGCGCAAGGGACGTAGTGTCACCGGGTTGCACGTTGGAGCCAACAACGTGAAGCGTTATTTCCCCAAAGACACGTCCGTCATCGAACTGCAGTTGGATCATCTACAGATCCAGTGTGGTCTGGATCCCGACTTTTGGCGGGACCAGCCGGAAATTCACGACCCCAGGCTCTGTGCCTGGCTTGAATCCAAGCATCTCCACGCCAAGCCCGGACGGACTCCCGTTCCTCTGGCAATGATTCCTGCCGGCAAAAACTCGTTCCGTCTGCAACCCGTGGCGCACCCCGTGGCAATGCATGCTGATCTAAAAGTTAAACATGCTGCGAGCCCGGCGGCCTGACGTTCAACCCCATCCTTCGTCTGTCCTGACAGGCAACCATGCTTGCGCGCTGTAATTTTTCGCTTTAGCCCTCCCCCCTCCCGGCCTACCATATAGTCATTGCATCCCAGGTTGATAAACTCGGGATGCAATGACTATCACTCAACTTCAAGAAGCGATTGAACATTATTTTGCTGCCGGTCCGGCCGCCGTTGGCGATGCGGCGGCAATGGACGCATTTATCCAACTGCGCTCGGCCATTGAGCGTGGAGAGGTGCGCGCCGCCTCTCCCGATGCTTCTCCCGCCACGGCAGCGGCTGTCCCCGCCTCCTCTACCGGCTGGCGCGTAAATGCCTGGGTCAAGCAGGGCATTTTGCTGGGCTTTCGCCTGGGCGCTCTGGCGGAGCTGCCCGGAGCGGGTCTGTCTTTCGTCGATAAACAGACTTACCCCGTGCGCCACTTTGGCGTCGGCGACGGCGTGCGCGTAGTTCCGGGCGGCTCCTCGGTCCGTGCCGGAGCCTATGTGGCCCGCGGCGTAGTGTGCATGCCGCCCATGTATATCAACGCCGGCGCCTATGTGGACGAAGGCACAATGGTCGATTCGCACGCCCTGGTCGGCTCCTGCGCACAGATCGGCAAGCGGGTTCACCTCAGCGCCGCGGCCCAGATCGGCGGGGTACTCGAACCGGTCAACGCCAGCCCCGTCATTATTGAGGACGATGTGCTGATCGGCGGCAACTCCGGCGTGTATGAGGGAACCATCGTGCGCCGGGGAGCCGTGCTCGCGGCGGGAACCATCCTCACCCGCGGCACGCCGGTCTTCGACCTTGTCAACGGCTCCATCCTGCGAGCCACCGCGGAACGGCCCTTGATCGTCCCTGAAAACGCAGTCGTGGTTCCCGGCTCGCGCGCCGTGACCAAGGGCAAAGGCGCGGAGTGGGGCCTGAGCCTCTATGCCCCGGTTATCGTGAAATATCGGGACGAAAAGACCGACCTGAGCACCACCCTCGAAGACTTGCTACGGTAGACGAAAGTATCGAATCGATGGAAGTATCCGATAACCAAACGCAATCAGGTAACTTGCGGGGAATACGCTGGGGCGTCGCAGGTCCGGGCCGCGCATCGGCACGCTTCGCCCAGGGTCTTGAAGCCGTTGAAGCGGCGGCCCTCACGGCGGTATGGGGCCGCACCCCGGCCCATGCCCAGGCCTATGCGGAACGCTTTGCCGTGCCGCAGGTCCTCGCTTCATTCGACGGACTCCTTGCAAGCGACATCGATGCCGTCTATGTCGGAACCCATCCGGATACGCACGCCGAAATCTGCCGTGCCGCCCTGGCGGCAGGCAAGCACGTCTTGTGTGAAAAACCGGCGGCTCTGAATGAGCGAGAGTTGGCGGGGGTGCTGGCCGTTGCGCATCGCCACGGCCGGCTCTTCATGGAGGCGATGAAGCCCCCCTTCTTCCCGCTGTACCGGCGGCTGCGCGCCCACTTGGCAGCCGATCCGATCGGACCCGTCGGTTACGTGCGGGCCGGCCACGCCGACTCGACCATCGGCCCCGACTATCCGCTGCATTTTCCGGAACTGGCAGGCGGCGGCATCATGGGAATCGGCCCCTATGAGGCGTTTCTCGCCCTCGACTGGCTGGGCGAATTAAAGCGCATGCAAACCATGGGCCGCGTCGGCAAAACAGGCGTCGATACGCTGGCGCTTTTCCAAAGCGAACACGAGCGCGGCATGGCCCAACTGCACACCGGCATCGACCTGCTGAGTCGCGGTGACGCCGTGCTGTCTGCGCCCCAAGGCTATGTGCTCCTCCACGCCAATTGGTGGAACCCGGCTCGGGCCACCGTCTACTACGCCAACGGCAGGCAGGTGGAACTCGATGAGCCTTTCATCGCCGGTGGATTCAACTACGAAACCGACCACTTTTGCGGGCTGATTCGCGGCGGATTACGCGAAAGCCCTGAAATTACGCATAAGCTGTCGCTCTCCATGGCGCGCCTGCTTGAATCGGCGCGAACTGCCTTGGGAGTGCGGTTCCCCGGCGAATAACCCTGTCTTCCTTGGAAACTCTTGCCGCGTAAAAAAGCCGGGGCTCGATCTCACTTCGAGCCCCGGCTTCCACTTGCATCTTCCTCCGCGGTCTTACTGCGGGGGGTTCGATACGCCCGACGGGTTCGCCGGGGCCGCTGCTTGCGAAGAAGCCGCTGGAGCAGGCTGGGCGCTAGGTTCCGGTTGCACTTGCGACTCCGCTCCCGGCACGCTCTCATGAATGCCGATTGCGTCCCCGGATACCACTAACTCCACGCGGCGGTTCTGTGCGCGCCCCGAAGCCGCCGAGTTGTCCGCGATGGGATGAGTCTTGCCATAACCCTGCGCCGTAACATTGCCGTCCGGCACGCTCTGCGACACCAGATACTGACGCACGCCATCGGCACGCTGTTCCGATAACTTCTGGTTGTACTCATCGGAGCCGATGTTATCGGTATATCCTTCCACCTGCAGCTTCAGGTTAGGATAAGCAAGCAGGATTCCAGAGACCTTGGCGAGCTTTTCACGGGCCTCCGGCTTCAGCGTGTACTTGTTGAAGTCAAACAACACGTCCGACATATTCACAATCAGGCCGCGCGCTGTCTCCTTGGTTTGCAATACCTGGTTGAGCTGGTCGCGAAGCTTCTCGCGCATCTGCTCCGCCTGCTGGCTGGCTTGCTGGGCGCTCTGTTCGGCGGCCTGTTGCGCTGCACGCGCCTGGGCCGCGGCGGCTTCAGCCTGCGCACGCTGTTCCGCCTGTTGCTGGGCTACGGCTTGCGACTGCTGTGCGGACTGCTCGGCAGTCGCGCGCGCCTGTTTGTCGGCTGCTTCATCCTCGGCCTTGATTTTGCGGATCGTGATGATGCGTGCGTCTTCGGCAGCCTGCACCGCTTCCCGCGCGTACGTGATGGTCTGCTTACGGTCGCCCTTGTGAGAAGCGTCGAGGTCCTGCGCATTCTTGAGTGCGGTCTTCGCGCTCGCCATGGTGTCGGCCGCGTACTTGTCGGCGCCGGCAGCATCGGCAATCTGTACCGCATTCATGGCTTCATAAAGCTCAAGGGGAGAACGCTCGTCGCGCGTGATCGGATGCAGCACCGTGTGACGCCCTGCCGTCTCTGCATACGCCCCGCGGGGCAGCAGGGAGTAGTGCGCATTCAGCGGCTCGATCACGCCCTGCGTCTTATCTTCGAGAACATAGTTCTGCATGACCACCAGATCGCTGGGCAGGGTCACCGCATAGTAGGGCTCCGCGGTCACGATCAAACCAAATGCCTGCAGATTGGTGGTGACGGTCATCTGGGTCTTGTCTTTGCCGCCCGTAGGCAGCACTTCGCCCAGGTTGACCGGACGGCCTTCGGGAGTGACGGCCCACAAGACGTAAGTCAGATACTCGGTGCCGAAACCGTTCGCCGGCGTCATTCCCTGAATATCCAGATCGATCGACGTGCGGCCTCCCTGCGCCGTCACCTTGGCTTCGCCCTTTGCCTGCGGCAACAGGCTTGTGCCCTGAAAGCCAATCTTGGTGGAACCGCTGCGGTGGAAATAGTTGATGGCGGGAATGTCGCGGCCCACAACCTGAATCCTATACAGGGGAACACCGTCGCGCATTTCCTGCTGAGGCTCGGAGGGCTGCGCTTGAGTGACCGGCGAGCTTGCCGGGGACTGCGCGGCCGTCGGATTCGCTTCCTGCGCCCCAGCCCATCCTGAGGCGGCCAGCAATAAAGCCAGAACGCTGCATGTGCCATTCGTCTTGTTCATGTCTTGCCACTCCTTCAATCGGTCCACTTACGCTTGCGGTGCGCGCATGTCGAATGCGCGGTACGGTTTTCGCCGGCAATCGTGC
Organism: Terriglobales bacterium; assembly: GCA_015654835.1. Classification (GTDB taxonomy): domain Bacteria; phylum Acidobacteriota; class Terriglobia; order Terriglobales; family Acidobacteriaceae; genus Telmatobacter. Next base: position 17,559 of record JAATGG010000105.1, on the reverse strand, counting down.
GCGGCTGCCGGTTCACAGTTTCGCCATGGACATGGATGCTTCGCTCTTTGTTGGAGTTGTTCTAAGCACTTCGGCGCAGGGAGCCGCCCCCTGATAACGGAGCATGAAAAGGTTGCCTGAGAACCTCGCACACAGGCCACATTGGACGAGTTATGACCGACATTCCCCACTTACCATGGAAAGCGGAAACTGCCTGTTATGAGAGTTCTGCGCAGCCTGACGGCTGAAGAAGTTAGAGGCGCTTAACGGGGAGGAAAAGATAAGTGCGGCGAGAGAAAATAGGAGAATGACCAACCCCATCTTCCCCGAATTAATTTATTTAAGTTACGAGATCTTGTGACGCGAGTTGGCTCGCTTTGAGCGACTCATGCAATATCCCCGGCCGAAGGAACAATCGGATAGGCAACCACCATAGCTCAAGGGTTGCCCGCCCCTGAGTTACCTTCATTGGCGCGATATGTTTTGCACTTCCACGAAAAACGTCTGCGGAATTCTAATAATTCCAGCATTGCCGGCCTTGCCTTCACCGCGCTCATGCTGCCCGAAACCAAGGGCAGCAGCCTTGAGGAGCTTTCTTCTGACCGGTCCACGCCGATAGAGCGCTCGGCGGCCTGAGCGCAACGGTTCGGCATCGTACCCATGCGGCTGTTATTCTAGGTGGGCTTCAGTCAAAGAATGAATCGGGGCCCGGCGAAGATTTTTTCTGCTTCGCACCCGTCTTTTGAGGAAATTATGGCCGCATTGATCGATGCCATCGACATTAAGCGCAAGATGTTTTTCGAGTTTGAAAACGCCCCCTACTATTGCCTCGACGTCGAGGTTTCAACGCCCACGGCTCGCGGCGGCCAAACCCTCGTTCGCCTGAAGATGCGCAACCTGCTCACCCGCGCGGTGTTCGACAAGACCTTCAAGGCCAGCGACAAGTTCAAAGAGCCCGACCTCGAAACCGTGGAAGCCTCGTATCTCTACAGCGACGGCGACGGCTCCTATTTTCTGGATCAGGTCAGCTTCGACACCATCAGCCTCTCCCCGGAAAAGCTGGGCGATGCATTGGACTTTCTGCTGGAGGGAGCCATCATCCAGATCGAAAAATATAATGGCGACCCCATCGGCCTGCAATTGCCGGGGCAGGTGGAGTTGACCGTGACCTATGCCGAGCCGGGAGTTCGCGGCGATACGGCCAGCGGCGCGGTGACCAAGCCCGCAAAGCTGGAAACCGGCCTGGAAATCCGCGTGCCCTTCTTCATCAAGGAAGGCGAAAAAGTGAAGGTCTATACGGAAACGCGGGAATTCGCAGGCCGCGCCTGACTCCCATGAGTCCCCTGCCGTATAAGGGGACTCGCCCTTCCTGCGGCAGGAACCGAGCGGCGGCCTCCGCAATATTCCCCGCTAACCGGTACGCTTCCCAAAAATCCTCCCCGCTCTTCCCTCACGCCAGCCCGCTTTCCCATTCCCCGGCCACCCGAAATGGTGCGGCAACCGGCAAGCTGCGCGGAGCGGTCCGCCTCTTCATGCCCCCCGGGTGTTAGCATCAAAACTGACAGATGCAAACGAAAAAGCTGAAAATTATCCCCTTGGGCGGACTCGGCGAGTTCGGCATGAACTGCCTCGCTCTGCGCTGGGAAGACGACATTATCGTGATCGACGCCGGGCTGATGTTTCCGGAGTCGGAGTTGCTGGGCGTGGATATCGTGGTGCCAGACATCACCTATCTCATTGAGAACAAAGAGCATGTTCGCGCCATCCTCCTTACCCACGGCCATGAAGATCACATCGGCGGGCTGCCCTGGATCCTGAGCGAAATCAAGGTCCCGGTCTACGCCACCGAGTTCACGCTGGCGTACGTGGAGGGCAAGCTCGAAGAGCATCATCTGCTCGACGACACCGAACTGGTCGAGATCACGCCGAAGCAGAAGTTTTCCATCGGGCCGTTTACGATTGAGCCGATCCGCGTAACCCACTCCCTGGTGGACTGCGTCGCCCTGGCCATCGATACCCCGGTCGGCGTCGTGATCCACACCGGCGACTTTAAGATCGACCTCTCGCCGCTGGACGACAAGCCCTTTGATTTGCATACGTTTGCGGAATATGGCAAGCGCGGCGTGCTGGCCCTGCTGCAAGACTCGACCAACGTCGAGCGCACCGGCTACACGCCCAGCGAGCGCTCGGTGCGCCCGCGGCTCGACGAAATATTCTCGCGCGCCACCAAAAAGCTCTTCTTCAGTTGTTTCTCGTCGTCCATCTATCGCATCCGCATTGCCCTTGAGCTGGCCCGCGACCATGGCCGCAAAGTGGCAATTGTCGGGCGCTCGATGATGGAGAGCACCGAGATCGCCCAGGACCTGGGCTACATCGACGTGCCGCCCGGCCTGATTATCAATCCCGGACACATGCGCGACTTTACGCCCGACCAGTTGATGGTGCTGATCAGCGGCACCCAGGGCGAGCCCATGAGCGCGCTCAGCCGGGCTGCGGTCGATAACCACCGTCACGCGCATATCGATGCCGGCGACACGGTGGTGCTCAGTTCGCGCGTCATTCCCGGCAACGAAAAAAGCATTTTCCGGGTCATCGACCATCTCTATCGCCGCGATGCCAAGGTGGTTTACGACGATGGAACCAATGGCCTGATCCACGTCAGCGGCCACGGCAGCCAGGACGAGATGCGTCTGCTCATCAACCTCGTGCGGCCCAAGTTCTTTGTGCCCGTGCACGGCGACTACCGCTACCTGCGCAAGCACGCACAGATCGCCACCGATACCGGCGCCATCGGCGAAGCCATCGTGATTGAAGATGGCGACGTGCTTGAGTTGGACAAGAGCACTGCCCACAAGGGCGAAAAGGTGACTGCCGGCCGGGTGCTGATCGATTCAGGCTCGTCCATCGACGTGGTGGAAGACCTGGTCATCCGCGACCGCCGCATCTTGAGCGAAGACGGCATCGTGCTCGCTGTGCTGGCCATCAACAAGCGCACCGGCAAGGTGGAGCGTTCGCCCGAAGTAGTGATGCGCGGTTTTGGCGGCGCGGACATTACCGACGAAGCCCGCGAACTGGTGCTGAAAACCCTCGACGGACTGAACGGCGAACAGAAGACCGATTACGGCATGGTCAAGGAGAAGGTGCGGGTAGAGTTAAAGCGCCTGATCCAGAAGACCACAGGCCGCCGGCCCCTGATTATGCCCGTCATTCTGGAAATCTGAAAGCTGCGGGCATGAAGCGGATCGACTGATTCGCTTCATGTCCGGCCCACTATACTTAGATTATTCAAACACCGCATTTGCAGAAACTCCCGGAGAGACTGCCCCATGAGCCCAGTGACTGAGACGTTGGTATCCATCGAAACCATCCGTGCCGCGGCAGCGCGCATTGCTGGGGTGGCCGTCAAAACTCCGCTGGTGCGGGCGCCGTTTCCCGGTGTTGCCGGCCAGGTTTGGCTGAAGGCGGAGAGCCTGCAGCCCATTGGCAGCTTCAAGCTGCGGGGCGCGGCCAACAAGATTTTGCAGCTTACGCCGGAAGAAATCTCCCGCGGCGTCATCACCTACTCCAGCGGCAACCATGACCAGGGCGTGGCCTATGCTGCGCGGGAGGTAGGCGCCAAAGCGGTCATCGTTATGCCGTCGAACGCGCCGGCCGTCAAGCGCGCCGCCACTCTGGCGTTGGGCGCCGAGATTGTGGACGTAGGCGTCGCCTCCAGCGAGCGTCTGGCCAAGGCCGAGGAGTTGGTGCGCCGGCACGGCTACGTGGTGATTCCTCCCTACGACGACGACCAGATTATTGCCGGCCAGGCCACTTGCGGACTTGAGATCGTGGAAGAGTTGGGCGATGTGGACCTGGTGCTGTCTCCGGTCAGCGGCGGCGGCCTGCTCAGCGGCACGGCCACGGCGGTCAAGCAGTTGCGGCCCCAGGCCAAGGTCTTCGGCGTAGAGCCGGAGTTGGCTGCGGACACGGCTGAAAGCTTTCGCACCGGCAAGATCGTGACGTGGACGGCGGAAATGACCAGCCGCACAATTTGCGACGGGCTTCGGACACAGAGTGTAGGCAAGCGCAACTTTGCGCACATCCAGGCCTATGTGGATGGCATCGTCACCGTCACCGAAGCCGAGGTTCGCGCCGCCATGCGGGCCATTGTGGCCACGACCCGGCTGGTTCCCGAGCCCAGCGGAGCGGTAACGACCGCGGCCCTGTTGTTCCATGCCGCCGAGTTGCCGCCTTATCGCAAGGCTGTAGCCCTGCTGAGCGGCGGCAATGTGGACCCGGCTCTGCTCGCCCAAGTGCTTACCGAAAATCCCTCGTAACGTTGTTTGAACTATGATGCTCGCGGTGATGAAAATGCACACATTCATGCCCCGCAGTTGCGCCCTTGCGCTGGCTCTGCTATGCGCTTCCCTGCCCATTTGTGCCCAAAAAAAAGATTCGCTGCAAAAACCGATAGCCGGCCCGCGGGCAACGGCGCTGCGCATCACACCGCTCTATGTTTCGCCCGACACCGGCGCGCAGAAAGTGGACCGCGTGCAGATTGGCCGCGAAATGGTAATCGCTGAAAAAAGCGGCCCGTGGATTCGCGTCTACGCCAACACCGACATCCAGGAATTGAGCCAGAAAGACACGCCGATCTTCGGCCACGATGAAACGCCGCCGCCGATCTCGGGATGGATGGAGGCCCGCGGCGTGGTGGTCGAAACCACGCCCAGCGGTGACCAGGTGTTGATGGGCGAAGCGGCCAATCAGGAGGCTCTGGCCTCCGATCCGCATGGCCCCGCCAACGCCGCACAGAGCGCGCGGCTGCTCTATCGGCGGCTCGTCGAAATGTTCCCCGGCTCGCCGCTGGCGGCTGAAGCCGCATGGCGCACGGCGGACATCCTGTGGCAATTGCAAAAGGCGGACGCCTCGTCCCGGCCTTCGGCCAAAGAGCGCGAGGCCTACCTGCACGACCAGATGGACGAGGAGGAACTGAAAAAAGTCCTCAAGCATTATCCGCATACGCGGCAGGCGGATCTCGCGGCGTTCGAATTGATCGACAACAAGCTTTGCGGCGATTGGCAAGGCTCGCCCAAGTGCCCTGAGAAAGAATCCGAATACTACGAGAAGTATGCGGCCGAGCATCCCGATGGCCCGCGCACGGCCCAGGCGCTCTACCTGGCGGTCTATCGGCAGGCAGTGCTTACCGATATGTACGACGCGGATGGAAGCGATAAAAAAAGCAGCGACACACACGCACATGCGAAGGAATTGGCGGCTCGGCTCAAGGACCATTTTGCCCAATCGGATTTCGCTGTGCGGGCTGCGGCGCTAGTATACAAATTGGATGAACGAATTCCTGTATATGGAATTGACCGGCAATAAGCGTCCAGCGGTCTCCTGCGCTTGCCTGCCGGTGTACGTGACTTGAGAGCCGGAGGCTTCTTGAACGACTATCTTCTCTCTGTTTTGCTCGGCATTGTGGAAGGCTTGACCGAGTTCTTACCTGTCAGCTCCACCGCACATCTGCGTATAGCCGAAGCGTTGATGCACATCGATCTGGACGACCCGTATTGGAAGATGTATACGATCGTGATCCAGTTGGGCGCGATCCTGGCGCTCTGCCTGCTCTTCCTGGGCCGCATTGTCGAGTTTCTGCGCACCTTTCCACGGGGCGAAAAAGGCGACCGCAACTGGCTCAGCCATCCCATGTCGCTGACGGTGATTGCCTTCGTCTTTACGGCAGTCCCCTCTCTCTATTTGAGCAAGAGAATCGCGAAAAATCTGAGCAGCCTGACCGCCATGGCGTTGGCCCTGCTGATCGGCGGCATCGTGATGTGGGTAGTGGATGCATGGGCGAACCGGCGTGATGCCGACACCACCGATGTCGAGCAGATGAATATTCTGCAGGCCATCTGGATCGGTCTTTGCCAGACGCTCTCGGCGGTGTTTCCCGGCACCTCGCGGTCCATGTCCACGATTGCCGCCGGACAGTTGGCCGATCTCGACCGCCCCACCGCCCTCGAATTCAGCTTCCTGCTCTCCATTCCCACCATGATCGCGGCTACCGGCTACGACCTGCTGAAAGAGATCCATCCCAGCCATGCAACTACGGCTGCCGGAGCCGCCGCGCAAGTGCTGATGACCGGGGACCGCTGGATGGTGCTGGTCATAGGCTTCGTCGTCTCGTTCATCGTGGCGCTGGGCGTGGTGGAGTGGTTCCTGTTCTGGGTACGTAAGCACGGGTTCGCCTTGTTTGCCATCTATCGCATCCTGTTGGGCGCGGCGCTGCTGCTGTTCGGCTCCAAATACATCGGCAGCTAAGCCATTTGAAAAGAAGCTTCTGCAGGGGAACCTTGAGGATTGCCGGCATTCCCGGTAATCCTCAAGGTTCCCCTCGTTGCGTTGGGCACAAAAACAGGCTTTCGAACGGAGATAATAAAGACTGCTCTGGGATTCTTTGTCCGCTCTGGCTGTCTGCTCGCGCACGTTCGCGGCGGCTGCGGAACAGGAGCGCACTGTCATGAAGCCCATTCGCATTGTTCTATCCCCGACGCGGAGCCGCCCCATGAACATCTTTCTGGGGCTCATGCTGCTGCTGGTTTCCCTCCTTCTGTTGCTTGCACTGGCAACCTACCACTCCGCCGATCCCTCTCTCGACACCGCCGCCGATCCGGCCACGGTTCACGTGGCGCGTAATTGGATCGGGCTTTTCGGTGCCTACCTCAGTGACCTGTTGCTGCAGTCGCTGGGCCTCGCCGCGTTCTTTCTGCCGCTGTGGTTGGGCAGCATCGGCTGGACCTGGATGCGCTCGCGCTCCAGCGGTTCGGCTCTGCTGCGCGGCCTTGGAGTTCTGCTGGCCGTGACCTTCGTGCCCGCCGTGTTCGCGCTGCTGCCTTGGCACTGGCGCTGGCTGCATCTGGTGCCGCTTGAGGGCGTGGTAGGCCGGTTGATGGGCGGACTGCTGGTGGGCTACCTCAACATCCAGGGAGCCTGGCTGGTAGCCGGCGTGCTGGCCATCGCGGGACTCTATTTCGCCTCTGCGATCAGCTTCTGGGCGCTCAAAGAAAGCCTGGAAGATCGCTGGATCCATGTACAGAACTGGAATGACCGCTGGCGGAACTGGCGCGAAGAGCGCGCCGAGCGGCGGGCCGATTTGGAAGACCGGGAATCCGCGCAAGGCGAGTTGGAGAATGCGGACTCGTTCGGTCCCCGGCCCAGCCGGTTCGCCTCGTTCTTCCGGCGGCGCGGAGCCAACGCAGAACCTCTCGATGAGATTCCCGCCTATCAGCGCACCGCCGCGCCACCCACCCCTGCCGAAGAAGAGATCCCCATCACAACGGCTCCGGCCCGCAAAAGCATTTGGGAGCGAAGCGTTACGGCGGAAACTCAGCCCGCAGGCATGGCGCCCGCCGTCGAAATGCCCGCCGCTGCAGGGATGCCGCCGGCGCAACCGCTGGCAACTCCCGGCCCCATTCCTGTGGAGGCGCGGGCCGCTGAGATTCGCCCCATCGCACCGCCGCGCCATGAATCGGCCCCGCTGGCTGCGCCGCAAGCTCAGCCGGTCGCTGCGGCCTCGGACGGGATCGAAATCCACAACCGCGCCGAAGCGGAAACCCGCACCGCCACCGTCGCCCCCAAGAACGTGAGCGGCTTCAGGCTGCCGCCCAGCACCCTGCTCAACCCCGGCGGCGGTCCTCCGGCCGTGAAAGAGGAGGAACTGCGCGAAGAGGCCAAGGTGCTGGTCGAGAAGTGCGCCGAGTTCGACGTGCGCGGCCAGGTGGTCCAGATCAACCCCGGCCCCATGGTCACGACGTATGAGTTCAAGCCCGAGGCCGGCGTCAAATATAGCCGCGTCACCGGCCTCGCCGACGACCTGTGCCTCGCCATGCGCGCAGAGAGCATCCTGATCGAGCGGATGGCCGGCAAGAGCACGGTCGGCATTCAGGTCCCCAATCACGAACGCGAAACCATTCACCTGCGCGACGTGATTGAGAGCGAAAATTTCGGCAAGGCCAAGTCGCGGCTCACCCTGGCCATGGGCAAAGACATCAACGGGCGCATCGTCACCGCCGACTTGGCCTCGATGCCCCATGTGCTGATCGCCGGTTCCACGGGTTCGGGCAAATCGGTGGCCATCAACGCCATGATCATGAGCCTGCTCTACCGCACCACGCCCAGCCAGGTCCGGCTGATCCTGGTGGACCCCAAGCGGGTCGAGCTTGGCATGTACGAGGGCGTTCCCCATCTGTTCACGCCCATCATCACCGAGCCCAAGCTGGCGGCCAACGCCCTGCGCAATGCCGTCCGCGAAATGGAGCGCCGCCTCAAGCTGCTGGCCAGCCGCAGCGTGCGCAATATCGATCAGTACAACAAGCTCTTCGAGGGCGGCATGCCTTCGCTGTTCGACGACGCCGAGGACGAAGAGCCGCTGCCCTACATCGTCATCATCATTGACGAGTTGGCCGACCTCATGATGCTCGACCGTGCCAATGTGGAAGAATCCATCACCCGCCTGGCGCAGATGGCCCGCGCCGTGGGTATCCATTTGATTCTCGCCACCCAGCGGCCCAGCGTCGACGTCATTACCGGACTCATCAAGGCCAATGTCCCCACCCGCATCAGCTTCCGCCTTGCAACCAAGGTGGACTCGCGCACCATTCTCGACACCAACGGTGCGGAATCCCTGCTGGGACGCGGCGATATGCTCTTCCTGCCCCCCGGCACCAGCCGTCTGATGCGCCTGCACGCTCCCTACGTGAGTGAGAAGGAAACCGCTGCCGTGGTCTCCTTCTGGAAGGATCAAGGCACGGCTGAATATATCGAAGGCTTCCTGGAGTCGCCCAAGGACGAGCGTGCCAATGTGGAAGGCTCGAACAGCGACCCCGACGAGAACGATCCCATGTTCGACGATGCGGTCCGGCTGGTGTTCGAGTTCGGCAAGGCCTCTACTTCGCTGTTGCAGCGCCGCTTGAGAATCGGCTATGGCCGCGCTGCCCACCTGATCGATTTGATGGAGCGCGACGGCCTTGTCGGTCCCGCCGACGGCTCCCGTCCCCGCGAACTGCTGAAAGCTCCCGGCTGGCTCCACGAAATCGCCGCCAGCGAATAACTATCAACCGCAGGCCTCGGCCGCGCGTCCTATCCACAGGGAGTGCCTGCCATGAGGAGAGTCCTTACTTTCTGGTTGCTGACGTGTGCGGCGGTCGCGGCGCAAGTGATTCCACCGCCCGCAGTCGACCAGATGCAGAGCAGCCCCTTCGCGATCAAGAAGACCTGGATCATTGGCGGCGCGGGTGCCTGGGACTACCTCACGATGGACCCCGCGGCAAATCAGCTCCTGATTGCCCACGGCCCCGTGGTACAAGTCGTGGATGTGGAAACGGGCACGGTGGCAGGAACGGTTGCGGGATTCCGCGAGGCCCACTCCATTGCCCTCGACAGTTCCGGCGAGGTCGGCTACGTGAGCGACGGCCCGGCAGGGCGGATCAGGATATTCGACCGCCGTTCGTTTCAAATCGTGGCCAGCATCGCTACCGCTCCCAATCCCCGGGCCCTCGTGTTTGAGCCGCAGACCGGATTGCTGCTGGCCGTCAGCCCTGGAGCGGCCGCAGCCAAAACGGCCAGTGCGCGCACTGGCGCCGAAGTCAAATCCACCATCACGGTCATCGATACGCAGACCCGGGAAGCCTTGGCCAACATCGTACTCAGCGGAAAACTTGGCTTTGCCCAGGCGGACGGCAAGGGCCGCGTCTATCTCACCGTCGAGGATTTTAACGGGATCGCCCGGCTGGACGTCGCGGCGCTGGGTTCGCTGCTCCACAACATGACGGAGAGAAGCGACCCCGCCCAAAAGCCGCTGGCCTTGGATTGGACCGGCGATCTGCATACTCTCCGGTCGGCAGACAGGCCGCTACGCTTCTTTCCTCTGGGGCAGGATTGCCGCGAGCCGCGCAGCATCGCCATCGACGGCAGTCACCTGCGCCTGTTTGCCGCGTGCAATAACATGCAAATGGCGGTGCTCAACACCGGCACCGGCGATCTGGTCACCTCGGTCCGTATCGGCGGCGGCGTGGACGCCATCGGCTACGACGCGGGGCGTGGCCTGATTTTTACAGCGAACGGCTACGGCTACGGAAGTCTCACCGTAATCCGCCAGGACGTCAACGACTCGTACGCCGTGGTGCAGAATCTGCCCACGCGCCAGCAGACAAGAACCCTGGCCATCAATTCCTCGACAGGCGAGGTTTACCTGGTCACGGCTCTCTATGGAGCAAAAATCGGCAATCCGCCCGCTGACGGCATTGGCACCCTCGACTTGACACCCATCGACGGCAGTTTCCAGGTGCTGGTGGTGGCAAGATAGGGCGGCCATACCCGCAGCCTGCAACTTAGGGAGTAGATGCAACACGATTCCAACCTGGGGATGGCACACTGGAAGGATGCTGGGTACCCTCACAAGACGGCCGCTCCCCACAATCCTGCTGATCGATGACGACATGGTCAGCCGCGAGGTATTGGCGACCGTCCTCACCATGAGCGGTTACACCGTCCACACGGCGGAGGGCGGAGCCGCCTCCCTGGCACTGCTCGAAGCTGGAGAATGCGTGCCCGACGTGATCCTGATGGACACCCAGATGCCGGGACTCAGCGGCGTGTCCTTGATCCGGCAGCTCCGTGCCCGCAGCAGCCGCGCCGTGTTGTATGTGATCAGCGGCAGCAACGCCCCCGATGAAGTGACGGAAGCGTCCGACGGCTTCCTGCTGAAACCGCTTGGCCCCCATGCCTTGCAGACCCTTCTGGAGCAGCATCGCGGCACGGAAACGGACGCCGAGGGTGCCGCTGAGACTCCGGAGCAGCCCGCCCTCAATCCCGAAACGCTGGCCCAGATGCGCGAAATGATGCCTGAGGATTCAGTGCGTGAGATTTATGCTGCCGTAGTGACGGATCTGGGCAAGCGCATCTTCGCACTGGAAAGGGCCATCGCCGCCGGCGACCACGCCGAAATACACCGCCTGGGCCACGCCATCAAAGGCGGCTGCGGCATGGCCGGCGCGCTGCAGGCTGCGCGCCTGGGCGCTTTGCTGGAGGCCAGTAATCAATCGGATAACACGGCTAGGTTACTTCAGGATTTGCGGGCTACGACCGGAAAGCTCCAGCGTATGCTTGAACAAGAATTCACAGCGTAGGACAAGCCTGTTTAAGATTCTTGCGGTGTGCGGTATGTTGAAAGTGCCGTCCCTGCCCGGTCTTGTGCAAGGCTCGGACGCTCACCCATGCCCTGACACTCATTCGAAATGCTTATTTCGATCTGGGCAAGTCAGGCCGTGGAGAGAATCCCGCGCTGTAACCCGGTTCACACGGCGCGCGCGATTGCTGCATCGAATCGCAAAGCGGTTTACTTGTGCCGCGACGTTGTGCCGCATTCGGCATTGTGGAGGCTGGCCGCTCAAGTGGAACGACTCATTCGAATTCTGGTCGCGGACGACCACCCTGTAGTGCGTATTGGCGTACGCAATATGCTTTTAGCCGACGGCGGTTTTGAGGTAGTGGGCGAGGCCTCCGATGGCGACGAAGCCATTACCCAGACCCTTGAGCTGGCCCCCGACATTCTGCTGCTCGACCTGCAGATGCCGCGGCTGCCCGGCCTCGAAGCCATGCGCGCCATCATGAATGGCACGCCCACGGTTAAAATTCTGCTGCTCACCTCCACCATCACCACGCAACAGATCATCGAGGCCTTGCACATCGGGGCACGCGGCATCGTCCTCAAAGATGCGCTGGTCGGCCATCTCCAAGTCGCCATTCGCACCGTCTCGACGGGCGATTATTGGATCGGCGGCAAGCGCGTGGTGAACCTCGTGTCGGCGCTTCATGACCTCATGCAGCAGGCCGTGGTTCCTCAGCCCAAAACCTATGGCCTCACGCCGCGCGAGCTTGAAGTGGTGGGGCTGATCGTGGAAGGCTGCAGCAACCGCGATATCGCCAGGCAGTTTGTGCTCAGCGAAGAAACGGTCAAGCGGCACCTCTCCAACATCTTCGACAAAACGGGCGTTTCCACGCGGTTGGAGCTCGCGCTGTTTGCCATCGCACACCATCTGGTCACATCGACGCAGTAGAGCCGTAGCGCCTCACCGTCGAGGCGCTACGATTTGCATGGAACAGGCATCGCTCTAGCCCTAGAGTCCCAACTGGATGTGCAGATAAAACACGGCAGCGGACGCAAGCAGGCAGTAGATACCGAACAGGTACCAGCGCCCCGTCTCCAGCCAACTGCTGAGCCATTTCAGCGCCAGCAGACCCGCAAAAAACGAGAACACCATTCCCAACAGGCTCATCAGCAGCGAAGCGTGCAGGTCGATGGGCGCTCCGCCGGCCGCTGTGGCTGCATGAGACGCCTTGAGCAGGCGCAGCAGCTCCAGGCCGACCACCGGAGGCGTGAGCACCACCGCCAGCGCAAAGCTGAAACGCTCGGCCGGCTCCTTGGACGCGCCCGTCAACATGCCCGCAGAAATGGTCGAACCGGAGCGGGAAAATCCGCGAAACGGCAGAGCCAGCCCCTGCACGACGCCCATCCAGCCAGCCTGCTTGAGGGTCAGCGAACCCTCGCCGGTCGAGAGCCTCGTGTAGCCTGACCTCTTGATCTGCCGCTCCATCAATCCCGCAATCAGGATCAGGATGCCGGCAGCCGCCAGGGCGGGCGCCACTAGTTCCAGATGGCTGAAGAGCTGTTCGATCTCGGCCTTTTCGGCGCCGCGAAACAAGGTCTTCTCGATGATCTTCTTGAGCACCTCGCCCACGATGCCGGTGAGCAGGGTAGCCCAGATCACCAGCACGGCGAAGCGCTTGAACGCGTCCGCGCTGGAAAAATAAATTTTCTTCCAGCTACTCCAGAAATAGGCGATCACCGCGAACATGGTGCCGGTATGCAGCATCACCAGCAGCAGTGTCATCTGGGGGGATGAGGGATCAAGTCCCATCAGCTTCTCGGCAACCACCACATGGGCCGAGCTCGAAACCGGAAGCAGTTCGGCAAGCCCTTGGACAATCGCGAGGAGGATCACTTTGAGAATCGTCATGGCCCCAGTGTAAACGCAGCCCTGTGGATCGAGGGAGAACGCACCCGCATTTTGAAACGCCCCATCCCTGCTCCGCCAAGCATCCGAATACCCCTGATTTGCATCGCCGCCGGCCCCAAAAAATCGTGTCATCGCAGATGCTTTTTGGCAGATGCTTTTTGATGCCCTGCCTCATCCATTGAAAGAACCTTTTGTTTCTCGCCAGCCCTGCTTCCCGCGCGGACAAGCCAAACGGCACGCGGAAGGCACGCAAAACCGCTACAGTGAAAAAGCAGTGTGAGTGGACAAAGCAACAAGGAAGGGTTGTGGCATGAAAATCGCTTTTTTAGGATTGGGCAATATGGGCTCGCCGCTGGCCAGGCGTCTGTTGAGTGCCGGCCATGAAGTGACGGTATGGAACCGTACCCGCGCGCGCTCCGAAGAACTGGTGAGCGATGGCGCGCGGGTTGCCGCCACCCCCGTCGAGGCCGTGCAAACCAGCGAGGCCGTGATGACCATGCTGTTCGACGACGCGGCCCATGAGCAGGTGTTGTTTGGACCGCAAGGGGTACTTGAGGCTCTGAAGCCCGGCACGCTGAGCATCTCGCTGAGCACCATCAGCGTGGCTCTCTCCGAGCGGCTTACCCAGGAACATGCCCGCCTCAACCTTCCCTTTGTGGCTGCGCCCGTGTTTGGCCGCCCCAACGTCGCCCGGGACGGCAAGCTGTGGATTGCCGCCGCAGGCAAGCAAGACGCCATTGCCAAGGCCCGTCCGCTGCTCGAACCGCTCTCGCGAGGCATCACCGTGGTGGGCGCCGAACCGTGGCAGGCTCACTCGGTCAAGCTGGGTGGCAACTTCCTCATCAGCGCCATGATTCACTCGCTCAGCGAGGCCTTCGTCTACGCCGAGGGGCAAGGCATCGACCCCGCGGTCTTTTTGGAAACCGTCAACAGCGCGCTGTTCCAATCCCCCTTCTATGCGGCCTACGGCAAAGTCATGCTGCATCCGCCGGAGCATGTGGGCGCCACCGTCGAGTTGGGAGCCAAGGACAATCGCCTGCTGCGCGAAGCCGCGGCCAGCCGCAATACCGATGTCAGCCTGGCCGACAACATGGCGAAGATCTTTGAAGAAGCCAGCCAGGTGGGACTGGGCGGCGAAGATTGGGCCGTGGGGCAATACAAGATGGCGCAACGCCGTGGCAATCTCAAGAAATAGGAGAACCGCGCCCGTGCCCCCCGTCTCAATGGATCAGGCTTCAGTGGGTCAGGCTGGTTCGGTTGGTTAGGATAATGCCATGAGCGTTAAAGGAAAGATCGTCTTCATCACCGGGGCCAGCGCGGGAATCGGCGCCGCCACCGCGCTTGCCTTCGCGGCAGAAGGGGCTCGCCTGCTGCTGGCTGCCCGCCGCGCCGGCAAACTGTCTGAAATAGCCTCAGCCGCTCTGGCGCGGGGCGCCGAGGCTGTTCACTCCATCGACCTCGACGTTCGGGACCGCCGGGCGGTGCAAAAAGCGATCGATGAATTGCCCGAAGAGTGGTCCGCTATCGAGGTGCTGGTCAACAATGCGGGCCTCAGCCGCGGCCTCGAAAAACTCTACGTCGGCAAAATTGAAGACTGGGAAGAGATGATCGACACCAACGTCAAGGGACTGCTGTATGTGACGCGGGCGGTGGTGCCGGGCATGGTCGTGCGCGGCCACGGACACGTCGTCAACTTGGGCTCGACCGCCGGCGACCTCACCTACCCCAATGGAGCGGTCTATTGCGCGACCAAGGCGGCCGAGCGGGCGCTCAACGACGGTCTGCGGCAAGACGTGCTGGGAACTCCGGTACGCGTAACCAGCGTCGATCCGGGCATGGTGGAAACGGATTTCAGCCTGGTGCGTTTCCGGGGTGACAGCGAACGCGCCTCCAAGGTCTACAAAGGCGTGAAGGCGCTGACGCCCGAAGATGTGGCCGAAGTGATTGTGTGGGCGACAAGCCGCCCGGCGCATGTGAATATCGCGCGTGTGCTGCTCACGCCCGTGCAACAGGCCAATTCCCTTCTCTTCTCGCGAGAAGAGAGCTAGCCGGCAAAACTCTTCCCAGGTGAGCGTATGCCCGGAACACCTGAGAACCGGATTTTGTTTCCACGCACAAAGGCTTGCCCGTGGAAACAAAATCCCACCCCACGTAGGAACGGGTTGGCATGCGGACACTTGGAAAACTGCTCTTAATGGGCAATAAAAAACCCGCCAAATTGCGGGTTGCTTTTATCCAAGCGCGGCGATTTGCGCCTCAATCTGGGTCAGAGCCGCCTCTAGAGCGGTTCGACGCGCGGAACTGGACGTTCGCTGCGAAAGAATGTTTTCTTTTTGTAGATTCAGGGCCTGTTTTTGACGTTCCTGCTGTGCACGATGAACCTGCGCCAGGCGTTTGGCTTCGACGGAATCAAAGCCGTTGCCGGCGTAGGCCTGCGGTTCCTGCTGGCTTGTTGCCATTTGCTCCTCCACGGATTTACTTTCCCAACCACGAGCCATATCTTCATTCTACGAGGGTTTCTGTCCGGTGCATCTCGCGGTGTGAAGTTTCATGGCATCTAAGCAATGATTTTTGTCGTTTGAAAAGGCGGAGGGTTCCCCATGCGGGTTTGGCAGATTTCGGCGTTTGGCATTGATTCTTTGGAGTTTGTGGAGCGGCCGGTGCCCGAGCCGGGGCCCGGCGAAGTGCTGGTGAGGGTCCGCGCGATTTCTTTCAATTATCGCGACCTGATGGCCGTCAAGGGCCTCTATAACCCCAAAATGAGGCTGCCGCGCATCCCCTGTTCCGATGGCGCCGGCGAAGTGGCCGCTGTGGGGCCGGGCGTGACGGCGTGGAAGCCGGGCGACCGCGTAGCCGGCATTTTCATGCAGAACTGGACCGATGGGGAACCGACCCTTGCAAAGGCCAGGGGCGCTTTGGGCGGAGATATCGACGGAATGCTGGCCGAGTACGTCGTCCTCGGCGAAAACGGCCTGGTGGAGATTCCCGCGCATCTGAGCTTTCAGGAAGCCGCAACTCTGCCCTGCGCCGCCGTCACCGCCTGGAATGCCTTGGCTGTCGCCGGCCTGAAGCCGGGCTCGACCGTCCTCATCCAGGGAACCGGGGGCGTTTCGATCTTTGCCCTTCAGTTCGCCCGGCTGAGCGGAGCCAAGGTGATCGGCGTTTCAAGCAGCGACGAAAAACTGGCGCGCGCCCACCGGCTGGGCCTCGACGCCGGACTGAACTACCGCGAGAACCCCGACTGGGACCGCTGGGCGCTCGAACAGACGGGCGGCGAAGGCGTGGATCTGGTCGTCGAGGTGGGCGGAGCAGGCACCCTGGCGCGTTCTCTCGGCGCAATCCGCATCGGCGGGGCCATCTCCATGATCGGTGTACTTTCCGGCGTGAGCGAGCCGTTCCCACTGCCGTCCGTTCTGCACAAGCAAGCTCGTCTCAGAGGGATTTATGTCGGCTCCCGGCAAAATTTTCTCGATATGAACAAGGCGATCAACCTGGCCCAGCTTCGTCCGGTCGGCGAAGATTTTCCCTGGTCCCAGGCGCGCGAAGTGCTGGCCCGCATGGAAGACGGCAGCCATTTCGGCAAGCTTGTGCTCTCCATCGGTTAGACCGGACCCGCTCGTGCCCCAGTTCTGCGCCCCAACTTCCGTAAGCCGGTTCCGTAACCTGATTACGGAACTGGTTTAGGGAACCAGGGCGCGAAATCGGAACCGGAAAGCCTCGACGATCCGAGGCATCGGATTCTCCGGTTCCTGCCGCAGCCTCCGATGCGATACTCTGAGGTGCGCATACACGTCCCTTCCCCGCGTGGGTGAATGCCTTGATTGTCCAAATTGAGAAGCTGAGCAAGGTTTACGAGTCCAAGCTGCGTGTCGTGGCCGTCGATGGCATCGACCTGGAGTTGGAGCGCGGCGAAATCTTCGGACTGCTGGGACCGAATGGCGCCGGCAAAACCACCACCATCTCGATTGCCACCACGCGCACGCTGCCCACCGGCGGCACGGTGCGGATTGCCGGCATCGATGTCGTGCGGCAGCCCGCCCTGGCGCGGCGGCTGATTGGCGTAGTGCCCCAGTTCAACACCCTCGACCGCTCCCTGACCGTCTACGAAAATCTCTATTACCACTGCCGCTACTTCGGCTTCAGCCATGGGCATGCCAAAGCCCGGTCGGAGGAGTTGCTGGCGCAGTTCCTGCTGACCGAGCGGAAAAGCGTCTATCCCCAGCAGCTCTCAGGCGGATTGGCGCAGAGGGTGCAGATTGCCCGCGCCATCGCCCACCGGCCCACCGTGCTGTTTCTGGATGAGCCCAGCGCCGGGCTCGACCCGCAAAGCCGCATGGCCATGTGGACGGCGGTCGAAGGGCTGCGCAAGGAGGGCATCACGGTGCTGCTGACCACCCACTACATGGAAGAGGCCGACACCCTCTCTGACCGCGTGGCCATTATCGATCATGGCCGGGTGCTGGCCCTGGGAGCCCCGGAACGGCTGAAGCAGACCTTCGGCGCACTGACCCTTTACGATCTG
>JAATGG010000173.1 GCA_015654835.1 Terriglobales bacterium | reverse complement strand
CTGCTTCACGATCAACTCGATGATGGTGGTCGAGGTGACGGGATCGAGGCCGCCGGTAGGCGAGTCGTACAGAATGAGTTCGGGCTGGTGGATAAGAGCGCGGGCAATGGCGACGCGGCGGCGCATTCCACCGGAAAGACTGCCGGGAAAGAGGGAGAAGGTTTCGTCGAGGCCCACAAAGCTGAGCGCTTCGTGGACGCGCCGGTCGATCTCGTCATCGCCGACCCGCTCTTGAATCAGTTGATAGGCGACGTTGTCGCGCACAGTCAGCGAATCGAAGAGCGCGCCCTCCTGAAAGACCATGCCGGTGCGGGTGCGCAGCGGAAAGAGAGCCTGCTCGGGCATGTCGGAGATATTCCGGCCAAACAGGTGAATGGTGCCGCTGTCGGGACGGTTCAGTCCGTTGGCCAGCTTGAGCAGGACGCTCTTGCCGACACCCGCCGGCCCAAGCAGGATGCGGGTTTCCCGCGGTCCGACAGAAAAGCTGATGTGCTCCAGGACCGGCGGTCCGTCGAACGAGATCGAGACGTCTTCGAAGACCAGAACTGGCTCGGTTGCCGGGTCGGCAACAGGGACCGGCGCAGACACGTCAAGGCCGTTCTTCGCGGGGAAGGCGGGATGAGGGCTGGGGATGGGAGTCTCGCTCATTGGCTGAAGGTTGCGATCATTACCTGGCTGATGAGGAAGTCCACAAAAATGATGAGCACCGAGGAGGAAACCACGGCCTGAATCGTGGAGCGGCCCACGCCCTCGGTTCCCCCGGAGGTTCTCATGCCATAGAAGCAGCCAATGGAGGCGATGATGAAGCCGAAGAAAAGTGGCTTCACCAGTCCCTGCAGGATATCGGGATAGTGCAGGAACTCGTAGGCCATCGAAAAATATTGGGTGCCGTTCTGGTTGTTCATGAAGATGGTGACGCCGGCGCCGCCCAAAATCCCGAAAAAGTCGGAAACGACGGTCAGGAAAAACAGCATGGTGATGCACGCGAAAATGCGTGGGGTCACCAGCTTGCGGATGGGGTCCACGCCCAGGGCGCGCATGGCGTCAATCTGCTCGGTCACCACCATGGAGCCGAGTTCGCTGGCCATGGAGGAGGCGTTGCGTCCGGAAACCATGATGCCGGTAAGCACCGGGCCCAGTTCCCGAATCATCGACATGCTGACGAAACGGCCGGTTACGCCGGTGGCGCCGAAGGCCGAGAGGGTGGCGGCGGATTGCAGGGCGAGCACGCCGCCGGTAAAGAACCCGGCGAGCACGACGATGGATGCGGAACCAACCCCGATAATGTCCGACTGCAGCAGGAAATCCGACCAGTAGATCGGCGGGCGAAAGAGATTGAGCACGGCCCGGGTGGCGAACAGGGAGTAGTCCTGCACGGTGAGCACGAGTTTCTTGGCGGTTCTGTCGATCGTTTCAAACGCCATCAGCTTTGCCCGGCCGTTGGAGACAGGATGGAGGAGTATATCCCTCTTTAGCACAGGATAGCGCATGGGGAAGGGCGGTGGCTCGGTTGCCGGGCCGCCCGGGTATCTCCGGGGGAGGTGGAATGCACTACATCCTTCCATTTTGAATAGGCATCTTAAGTAGAGAAAAGCCGGAGGCGAAAAGATGCCCGAGAAAGCAACGGTAAATGCTGCAAACCGGAAGCTGGCGGAAGGCAAATCGCCGTCGACGGCCGCGGGGGAATTTGTTCGCGAAGAGATCAAGCACATCCGGCAGGGCAAACATGGCGCACGCTCTCCTCAACAGGCCATCGCGATCGGACTGAGCGAGGCCCGGCGAGCCGGCATTCCGCTGGAGCCGCCGGCGCCAGGCAAAACCAGTCCTGCGACGCGGGAGAAAGCCATGCGGGACCTGCAGAAGGGACGGACGAACCCTTCGACGCATCGGGAGGGAACCAGCAAGAGAGGCCGTGCCCGGCTGGCGGCCATGCAGCGGGAACCTGAAGACTCAGCCTCGCACACGGCTTTGTCGCAGCAGGCCACCGGTGCGGCACGAAGCAGAGGACAAACCGTTCATCGCGGCCAATAGAACGACCCCGGTGATTACCTGGAGCTACCCGGCAGTGCAGAGGAGACCCATGCCTCTGGCACAGCCGGTTTTTGCGCGTTCGTGATTTTTTCAACAGTTTTGAGGTGCCTTGACGTGCGTTATTTCCGTGGAGAGAACTTATCTGAAAAAGGCAAGGAGGGTTGACGTGCAACTTTTTCGCATGCGGTTGATCCTTGCGCTGATTGCTGGGATCACGGTTATATCGGTTGCCTCCACCTATTTTGAGGTTCTGGCTCGCAAGCACACGCTTCGGCAGGAATTGGAGCGCAGGACGGCGTGGCTGGGGACGAGTCTGCAGCCAGGATTGGAGCGGGCAGTCGCCGCCGGTGACGTGGCCGAGGTGGCCAGGCAGGCGGAGTTGTTGCATGCCGGCGGTCAGGCCTTGGGAATGGCTGTAGTCGATCTGGAGGGCAAGCGGCTGGCGTTTTCCGGCCCGGAAACCGTGTGGGCAGCGCTTGCGCCGGGCCCGGTCGAAAGAGCCATGAAGCGGGGCATCAACACGGCGGCTTTTGGCCATGAAAAAGGTGCGCAATGGCTGGAAGAGGCGCTGCCTCTGCATGTGGACGGCAGCGTGGCCGCGGTGCTGGTGATCCTTGAAGATGCAGGCTACATTCGTGCCGAGGGCGCGGAGGTGTGGAAGCAGAGCTTCGGGCGGATCGCGGCGTTCGTGGTGCTCATCGTGGGCGTGACGCTGCTGATGATTCGCTGGTTCCTCATGCGGCCCATTGCGCGGGTGACGGAGCGGTTGCGGCGGCTGCGCATGGGGCAGGTCGAAGAGGTATTGGACGAGAACACGGCGGAGATGAGCCTGTTCAAGCCGTTGGCTCGCGAAGTCAAGACCATGGCCGAGAGCCTGCAGCAGGCGCGCGCGGCAGCGGCAGCCGAGGCGCGGCTGCGCGATGCCGGCGAGCACATCTGGACTGCCGAACGGCTGGCCGTCCACGTGCGCGAGCGCTCCGGATCGAGCCGCATCTTCGTGGTGTCGAATCGTGAACCGTATATGCATGTGCGGCAAGGGCGCGAGACGGTCTGCGTCGTTCCTCCAAGCGGCTTGGTGACGGCGTTGGAGCCGGTGTTGCGCGCTTGCGATGGCGTGTGGGTGGCCCACGGAAGCGGCAGCGAAGATGCGCGCACCGTGGACGAGTTCGACCGCCTGCGCGTGCCTCCCGAAGATCCACGCTATACGCTGCGCCGGGTCTGGCTTTCCAGTGAAGAGGAGGCGGGCTACTACGATGGTTTCGCCAATGAGGGACTGTGGCCGCTGTGCCATATCGCCCACACGCGCCCTATTTTCCGCGCGTCCGATTGGGAGTATTACCAGCAGGTCAACCAGAAGTTTGCCAACGCCGTGCTTGAGGAGATGGAGGGCAGCGCCAATCCCATCGTGTTTGTGCAGGACTACCACTTCGCGTTGTTGCCGCGCATGATCAAGGCGGCACGGCCGGATGCGCGGGTGGCGATTTTCTGGCACATTCCCTGGCCCAATCCCGAAGCCTTTGGCATCTGCCCCTGGCAAGCGGAACTGCTGGACGGGCTATTGGGCGCGGATTTGATTGGGTTCCACATTCCGCTGCACTGCAATAATTTTCTTTCGACGGTGGACAGGGTGCTGGAAGCGCGCACGGATCGCGAACACATGACGGTGCGCCGCTATGGCCATACGACCAATGTGCGCCCCTACCCGGTCAGCGTGACGTTCGACGCGACCCGGGCTGAAGGCACGGGAGAGCCGAGCGCCCACCTTCGCGAGACGCTGCTCGCAGAGTTCGGCGTGCGCGCGGAGACGCTGGTGCTGGGCGTGGACCGCATGGATTACACCAAGGGCATCGTGGAGCGGCTGACGGCGATTGAGCAACTGCTGGAAGAGCATCCCTGGCACCGCGAGCGGATGACGATGGTGCAGATCGCTGCGCCCAGCCGCACGCGCATCCCCAGCTATGTGGACCTGCGCCGGCGCGTGGAAGAGACGGCCGAGCGCATCAACTTTCGCTATCAGACCGCGCAGTGGAAGCCCATCATCCTGATCGAGCGGCAGTGCAGCCATGACGAGGTGGCGCGCTGGTACCGGGCTGCCGATCTGTGCCTGGTAACCTCGCTGCACGACGGAATGAACCTGGTGGCCAAGGAGTATCTGGCTGCCCGGGACGATGAAGGCGGCGTACTGGTGCTGAGCAAATTCACCGGTGCGGCAATCGAGTTGAGCGATGCACTGATGGTAAACCCATACGACATCGAGGGCACGGCTGGAGCGATTCACGCCGGCCTGGAGATGGACGAGGACGAGCGGCGCATGAGGATGCAACGGATGCGTCGCCAGGTGATGGAACACAATGTGTACCGGTGGGCAGCCAGCATTCTAGGGGATCTGCGCGACCTGCGTCTGGAGAATGCGGAAGAGATGAGGCTGGCGCAGGCCCGGCCGGCCATGGTGCAGGTGGCGAAGGCCGGCGACCGGGCTCATCGTAAACTGGCATAGGGTATGCGGAAAGTGACAATACGGTGAGTCCTGAAGCGGAAGAAAAGCTGAATGCGTTTTTTCGCAATTTTGCGGAGGGCGCAAAGCCGCTTCTCCTGTTGGACTATGACGGCACATTAGCGCCGTTTCGTGTGGACCGGTTCAAGGCGAAGCCATGGTCGGGCGTCCGCGAGTTGCTGGCACGCATTCAGCAGCAGGGCCGGACGCGCATGGCTGCGATCACCGGGCGGCCCGCTCACGAGATCGGGCCGATGCTCGGGCTCGATCCGCCGTTGGAAGTGTGGGGCCTGCACGGAGCTGAGCGGCTCTATCCCGATGGACGGCGCGAGCTAGAACAAACTTCTAACGAGGTGCGGCAGAAGTTGGATGAGATCCGCGCGCAACTGCGGAACGACAGCCTGGGTGGGCTCTTCGAGGACAAGCCCAACGCGGCGGTGATGCACTGGCGTGGAGCTTCACCGCAGCACGCGCGGCTTATCGAGCAAAGAACGCGTGCGCTGTTTGAGCCGTTAGCGCAGATCGACGGCCTCAGGCTGCTGAAGTTCGAGGCGGGCCTGGAACTCCGCGCAGGCCGCGACAAAGGCGGCGCTGCCGAGGCAATCATGAAGGAAGAGCGGGAAGCGCAAGGCGCCAGTGGGCCGGTAGCCTATCTGGGCGATGACCTGACCGATGAGATGGCGTTTTCCGCGGTGAATCGCGCGCCCGGTCCGCATCTCAGCGTGCTGATGCGCCGCGCATGGCGCGAGACAGAGGCCGATGTATGGCTGCAGCCTCCAGAGGATTTGAGAATCTTTCTAGAGCGGTGGCGAAGAGCAGGCCACAGAGAACAGGTGGCAGGGAACGGGGAACAGGTGATCGAGAACAGGTGAGAGGGCCAGCGTAGCGCTGAACTGGGCCACATTTTCTGTCCCCTGGCTGCTGCGTTCTGTTCTCTTGCCTTATTCTCTTCCGCGTTTGCGAATCTCGATGTTCATGCGCTTGATCTTCTGATTCAGCGTAGACAACGGGATGTGAAACTGCTCGGCGGCATCGGTCTGGTTCCAATTGCAGCGTTCGAGTTTCTCGATGATGATGCGGCGCTCGATATCTTCGAGGATATTGAAGAGCGAGGCGTTGGGGTTGTGTTCGAGCAGAGCATCCTGAAAGCTGCGGCCGGTGATGTGGCCGGGCAGCAGATCGGAGCCGATAATCGGCCCGGAAGACAGGACGACGCCGCGCTCAATGGAGTTTTCAAGCTCGCGCACATTGCCCGGCCACTCATAATCGACCAGCGCCCGCATGGCATCGGCAGAGAGTTTGCGCGGAGCCATATCGTTTTCCTTGGCGTAGAAGTCGAGAAAGTGCTGGGCGAGCAGGGGAATGTCTTCGCGGCGGCTGCGCAACGGGGGCAGGTCGACGGTGATGACATTGAGCCGGTAGAACAGGTCTTCGCGGAACTTGCCGTCGCGTACGGCCTGACGCAGATCGACGTTAGTGGCGGCGATGATGCGCACATCCACTTGGATTTCTTGAATGCCTCCGAGATGCATGAAGCGGCGATCCTGCAGCACGCGCAGAATCTTGGCCTGCGTGTCCGTGCCCATGGTGGCGATCTCGTCTAGGAAGAGCGTGCCGCCGTTGGCGACTTCGAAAAGGCCTTTTTTTGAAGCGATAGCCGAAGTGAAGGCCCCCTTGACGTGGCCGAAGAGCGTGGATTCGAGTAGTTCCGAGGGCATGGCGCCGGTATTGATGGGGACAAATGGCTTGTCGCGGCGCGGCGAATGGGAATGGATAGCCTTGGCGATAAGTTCCTTGCCGGTGCCGCTCTCGCCCTGAATGAGGACCGTGGAGCGGCTGGGAGCGACCTGTGCCACCAAGTCGAAGACCCGCAGCATGATTTCGCTTTTGCCGACGATGTTCGAGAAGTTATAGCGCTGTTTAAGGGTGCGCTTGAGTTGCAGGTTCTCTTCTTCGGCACGATGGCGGGCGACGGCGGAACGGATGTCGGCGAGCAGCTTCTCGTTGTCCCAGGGCTTTTGGACGAAGTTTTCCGCACCGGCCCGGACGGCCTCGACCACATTATCCACCGTGCCGTAGGCAGTGATCATGATGACCGGCAACTCTGGTTGGCGCTCGCGAATCTGGGGCAGCAATTCGATGCCGCTCTGGCCGG
This sequence comes from Terriglobales bacterium, assembly GCA_015654835.1. Classification (GTDB taxonomy): domain Bacteria; phylum Acidobacteriota; class Terriglobia; order Terriglobales; family Acidobacteriaceae; genus Telmatobacter. The sequence goes on along the minus strand of JAATGG010000173.1, from coordinate 3,890 downwards.
GCAGGGCTAGGTCCAGAAGCACCAGATCAAAGTTTTCCAACTCTAAAACGCGCAGTCCCTCTTCGCCATCGGCGGTGAGGCGTACCGTGTATCCCTCAAGTGTGAGGAGCACCTCGAGCGATTCGCGGATGGCCGCTTCGTCATCGATGACCAGAATGCTGGTTCCGGAAGATGCGCCGTTTGTTGCCGGCGCGGATGCTTGCAAGTTCAAGGGCTGTTCGACCTCAGGCATGTACGGAATTCCTTAATAGGGGAAATTCAAGATGAAAGGTTGTGCCGGCGCCGACCGCGCTCTCAACGTGAATCTTCCCTGCGTGCTCTTGGATGATGCCGTAGGAGACGGATAGGCCCAGGCCCGTGCCACGTCTGTCTCCTGGCTTGGGCATGGTCTTGGTGGTGAAAAACGGATCGTAGATGCGCTTCAAATGCTCGGGAGCGATGCCGGTGCCGGAGTCCGACACCAACGCTTCGACATGACCGTTGGCCAGTGTCGCCACGCGCATGTGGCCGCCGCCGGGCATGGCTTCCTTGGCATTCAGCAGCAGGTTGAGAAAGACCTGCTGCAATTTTCCAGGGTTGCCGTGAATGGGAGGCAGTTCCGCAGCGAGTTCGAGGTCAATCTGGATCTGCGCCGTCTTGAACTGATGCTCCAGCAGGGATAGCGTGTCGCGAATAACCTGATTCAGATTTGTCTCGCGGAACTCGGTGGTAGAGGTGCGCGAAAAGTTCAGCAGGCCGTTGGCGATCTCGGCAGCGCGGAAGCTTTGCTGGGTGATCTTTTCAAGCACCGGGCCCAATCGCGCATCGCCGCGCAACTGCTTGGTCAGCATCTGCGCATAACTTGAAATCACCGCCAGGGGCGTGTTGATTTCATGCGCGACCCCGGCAGCGAGCAGGCCGATGGAACTGAGCTTGTCCGCCTGGGCGAGTTGCGCTTCAAGCGAGACGCGCTCGGTGATGTCATCCACCAGAATGATGCGGCCTACGGAGACAAAGTCGCGCGAGAGCAGCGGAGCGACGGCGATGTTGGCGGTACGCTGCTCGCCGGCTCGCGTCGTCAGGCGGAACTTGTAGAGATGATGGACACCGGCCTCGTTGCGGAAGCCTTCCAAGGCTTCGATCAGGTCGGCGGGAAACACGGAGCGAAGTTCCTGGCCGATGGCTTCGGAACGGCTGAAGGCATACATGGCCTCCATCTGCGCGTTCCAGCTTTCGATGCGGTCGTCGAGGTCGAGGGCCAGAATGCCCACGTTGATGGACTCGACGATATTCTCGTTGAACTCCTTCAAACGCTCGAATTCGCTGATCTTTTCTTCAAGGCGGGTGTAGAGGCTGGCGTTCTGCAGGGCGATGCCGATGTAGCTGGCCAGCGACTCAAGCAACTCCACGTCTTCGCTCGACAAAAAGTCGCCGCCAATGGTGCGGCCGAGGCCAATCACCGCAATGGTGCGGCTGGTCGGACTTCCGTCTTGCACCTGCCCATCGGCCACGCGGCAGGGCAGGTAATAGTTCAGGTCGAGCAGCGCTGCGGTCTGGCGCTCGTCTTCGGACAGATGCAGAGCCTGCTGCGCATTTTCGAGGAAGATGTGCGAGTGGGCCTTGGCTTGGTCGAAGTCGAGGAATCCAAGTGCCAGCCGGTCGTGCGCGGCGCCCACCTCGGGAGGAAGTCCATGTGCGGCAGCCAGGTGCAACGGGCCGGGTTCCTGGGCCATGAAAACGGCGACACGCGCCACCAGCAGTGTCCGCGGCAAGCGGTCGACAATCGACTGCAGCAGAGCGTGAAGATCGGTTTCCGAACTAAGGCCGCGGCCAAACTCGACCAATGCCTTGCGGTAGTCATAACGGTGGCGGTCGAAGACCCGGTCGACCCAGCTCTGGATGCGGCGCTTCAGCGGATCGAAAAGCTGGGCGGTGACCAGGATGGCCAGCACCAGTCCCCACTCGCGCACCGCCTCCGGCATGTGGACATGAACCTGTTCCGCTGCCAGCGCGACAATGCCGAAATAGGCTCCGGCGAGAATGCCCGTGGCCAGCGTATAAGCCACGCCGCGCTTGAAGATCAGATCCGTATCCATGAGCCGATAGCGGACGATGGCCCAACCGAAGGTAAGCGGCAAAAAGACCAGCGACAGGCCAGCCAGCTTGGTCAGCAGGTCCGGCATCGGAAAGTCGAAGAGGAACGGAATCGCGTAGAGCAGAGTGAAAGGCAGCACCGCAAGCAAGGCGCCGCGGGTGAGCCACTTCAATTGCTGGCGCAGCAGCGGCGTATCGGCGCGGCTGTAGCTATGTAAAAAGAGAATGGCCGCGAGCACATAATAGGCCGCGTCGTAAGCTGTGCTGGCTTGGTTCAGGCGGTGGTTCAGCAGACCGCTGGCCTGCCACTCGCCGATGGCCCAAAGCCAAAGCCCGAGCAATGCCATTCCTGGCGCGTAGACCAGCGGCAACAGCCAGCGGCGGTGAACGCCGGCCAGGCGCTCTTGCGGAAAGCTGAGTGCGAAGTGAAGAAAGAGCGCCGGCTGCAGCGACTCCGCCATCACATTGCCCCAGAAAACAGTGGTATCGAGCGCGTTCAGCTTCCCTGTGAACTTGAGGGCATAGAGCGCAAACGAGACCAGGCAGAACAAATAGAAATGGGTGGCGCGGGGCGCAGTCCAGCGCCGGAACAGGACGTAGATGCCGATAGCCAGGTAGATCAGGCCGATGATGCGGAATGCCTGTTGCAGGCTGCGATCGGGCGGCTCGGGATAGACCACTACCGGCGTATCCAGGGGGATGCCGCCGCGGGTGATCTGGTAGTTTGCCTTGCCGTAGACGCCGGTGCGATAGAGCCAACGCTCCAGGCCGGCTACATTATCCACCGGATGATCGTTGACCCCAGTCAGAAGGTCATTGATCTGGATGCCGGCGAGTTTGCCCGGACTGGCAGGCAGAACGCGCTCGGCTTTGAGGCCGCCGGGGGCTTCGCTCCACCAGACCCCGTCGTCGGGCTGCTGAAACTGACTCTCCTGGCGAAAATTCCAAACCGCGAGTAGCACCAGCCCGGCCGTAGCAATGGCCAGCAGTGTCGCCTGCAAACGGTTAAAAAGGCCTGTCTCCATGTAGGGAGCACTCGTACAGCGTTGTTGTATGTAGCACGTCGGTTGCCATGCGCATCCTGGAAGCAACTTTCCCCGGACGCCCATCGGCAATCCACTGACAATACGTGACATAGTGACGAAAAGTTCCGCAATTCGTCAACCGGAATGGCGTAGGAAGCCGTAGAAGATGCAGAAAACAGTATGCCTGCTATGAGGAAAGGAATTCACCTACTGAAATCGATAACTAGTTGACGGGCAATAGGTTACTTCCAGGAATTGGCTCTTTCGTGAGGCCGCCACGATTATTTTGACACATTCACGGGCCTATACAAAAGCGCATTTGGGGCCGGAGAGGTTCGGAGAAGCGTACGACGAGAGCTGTCGAAAAAAGCGTGAACCTCCTTCGTCCCGCAGCCTTCTTTTAGCGCTGGCCGTAAGTGGCCTGAGAACCGTGTTTGCGGAGATAGTGGTGTTCACCGACGAACACCGGGAGTCTGGAAACGGACGGTTCCAGGAGCAAGGTGCGGAAGGCCATGCGGGCGATGTACTCAAGCACATCAGCGTGTTCGACGGCCTCTGCGGCGCTCTTGCCCCAGGTGAACGGAGCGTGGCCGGCTACCAGAACGCCAGGGACGGCAACCGGGTCTAAGTCTTTTTCTCGAAAAATGCGAGCGATCACCGCTCCCGTGTTGCGGACGTAGGCCTCGGCGACCTCTTCGGCGGTGAGGGAGGGGGTCACCGGGACCGGGCCGTGAAAATAGTCCGCGTGGGTAGTGCCGAGGCAGGGAATGGCCCGGCAGGCCTGGGCCCAGG